>QKCR01000098.1 GCA_003245575.1 Alphaproteobacteria bacterium
ACCCCGGTCCGCGCGTTGTCGCAATCCGCCCTATATCCTTAAGTGTAAGGTTATTTCTAAGAAGAAGGTCTTCGATCATTGGAATCAGGTGTTCGGCCTGCCCTTTATCGGTCTCTAAATACTGCGCGTCAAAATGCCCCGCAGCTACGTCAAACACAGCTACCCCGCACCCTTTCACCGATACATCAAATGCCAGTATTTTCAATTGTATGTTCCATTATTGAAACTTTAGTAAAGCATGATTATAGTTATAAGATCATGCCTTGCAAGTCGATCATATTGTTTTTATGTGCCTTTTTTGTATTGGGTGCTAAAGCATCTTTTGCTGACGGGATTCCGGATGACGTGAATCCGGCGGTGATTTACGCATATTTCCAGATCGGGGATCCTGATGAATATGATCAAACTCTCTCTCTGGATTTATTTAAAAAGCAGATACGTGAGTTTTCTACTGACCGTTATCATGTTGCTACACTTGATGAAGTGATCTATGCCCAAGCCGAGAAAAAACCGCTTCCACCGCGTACCGTTGTTCTAAGCTTTGAACAGTTTGATCGTAATTTCGTAGACACTATCTGGCCCATTCTAGAAGAATACGGACTACCTTTTACACTTGTATTAAACGCTTCCCGACTGGATGATGCTGAGACAAGCGGAACGCTTCCCGACTGGAACGAGGCCAAAAAATTTATTGATAATCCTGCGGTGTCGATTGCTATGTTCCCATTCCATTATCGACATTTGACAGGATTGGACGAAGAAGAAATCGGATACGACATTAATAGAGCGCTTGCCCGTTTTAGAGAAAAGCTTGATTACACGCCGAGATATTTTTCTTATCCGTACGGGGAATACTCACAAAGCACAGAGAACGTCCTAAAGCGTTACGAATTTTCTGCAGCACTTACACAGAACTCCGGTGTTGTCGGCATGAGCACACCCAGACTTGTTCTACCACGCTTTACACTTACAGATGCTTTTGGAGAAATTGATAGACTGCGTATCACTTCGGCAGCGCTGCCATTCCCCGTATCAGATCCGCAGCCATTCGGAGTATTTCCACAGAGTAACCCGCCTACCCTTACCTTTTCAGGTGATAAAAATTTAAGCGCAGATGATTTGAAAAATACGAGTTGCTATGCCTCCGGTCTACGGAAGATCAATGTTTCCGTGAAAGACCATCAAGTTACTGCCTCTGCCAATCAGCTGTTTGAAGATTCCAAGAACCGTATTAATTGCACAATTCCTGTTGCTGCATCAGAAGACTTAGGGGATGCCGACGGCTTGCGCTGGCGTTGGGCTGGATTCCTATTTGTCTATCCTGAGCTTGAATAGCCTTACTCGGCTGCCCGAACTTCCAAGACTTCAGGCACGAAGTGACGCATCATATTTTCAATACCCATCTTTAGAGTCATCGTTGAGCTTGGGCATCCGGCACAGGCCCCGCGCATCCGAAGATATAAAATACCCTTATCGAATTCACAAAACTCAATATCGCCCCCGTCCCGTGCCACAGCAGGGCGAACACGTGTATCCAAAAGCTCTATAATTTTATCTACGACTTCTTTGTTTTCTCCTACGTATTCTTTTTTAGCTCCCATTTCTGCGATAGGCTGCAGCAACACAGGATGCCCCATGCTAAAATGCTCGAACAAAACGCCAAGAACCAGAGTTTTAATTTCAGACCAATCTTCTTTTTCATTTTTGGTAACGGATACAAAATTTTCACCTAGGAACACAGAGGATACGCCGTCAATATCGAATAATCGTTCAACAAGCGGAGATTTATCCTTGGCTTCCTTCTTACTCAGGAATTCAATGCCCGTACCGCCGGTGACATCCTTTCCCGGAAGGAAGGACATGGTGTTTGGGTTAGGTGTACTTTCTGTCTGTATAAACATGGTTTTTCTTCTTTAGTCTTGCAGATCCGGAATAAAAATAAACGGGACAGCGGCTTTTTTTAGTCGTTTCATATCGAGATATTCCGAAAGGTCATCTTTTCCAGTGGATACGATCACTTCGGATAAGTTTACTTCTTCCGAGAGCTGGCCCAATGCCTCGATTGGATTTCCTTCTTCGATATAAAATTCAGGAATAAGGTTATATGTTTCCCTGATATGACCGGCAATTTGCCACAGATCACGTTCCCCTTGCTCTCGCAGCTCCTGTTTCATCTTATCTTCGACACTGGCCCAATTCTGGAACTCTTCAATTTCCATTGTCTTGAAGAGGCCAATGCGTGTTTTCTCTTTAATGGCACGTGTACATGCGTAATGAAATACAGCACTGTCATGCTGGTCTGCGTCTACACAGATCATAAATAAAGGAAAAATTTCTGTAGTTTCAGTATTATCAGTCATTATCTACCTACCTTCTTCTTGCCAGATGAGCAGACAACACGCCGATGCCAATCGCCATCGCGTATCCGATCAAGGCATACAGGAGTGAATAAGAATGTGCGTAGTGATTAATCAATGCTGACAGGCCTGCCTGTCTAACTTCGAGAACCCGTTCTCTTTTGTCTATCAATTTCCCTTTTTCAAATAAAAAGGCTTCCACCTGATAGAGGCCTGTCGGGATATTTGCCGGTAAGTTAAAATCCGCGCGAAATAAATTATTGCCAATAAATTTGATTTGTTTCCCGGCTAAAGGCAGATTGCCCTCTTGCTGCCAAATTCTTATCAAGGCTTCCTGAAACAATCTATAACGTTGCGTGTCCTCGCGGTCATCCCGATCCTCTGTATCAAACATCAAGGTATTCAGGCCAATTTCATTTTCCGTCAAAGTCTGTTGAGATGCCATGTCTTTTTCGGGCATACTGGTGGCATAGTCATAGAAATGCGGGATATTTTTAAACTCGATTGAGTCACTGTTTAACCACATGCCTGCTACTTCGTCTTTTTTCCGAACAATAACAGAGCTATCAGGCCCCTTCAGGAGAATAACTACGCCTGTTGATGCCGCAGCCTCCTGCCCTTTGGTATCAATGCTTCCAAAAACAACAATATGGCTTCCGGAAAAACCTGTCGTCACATCAACGCTCTCGTTGGCCATATCAATTACAATCTGGCTATCCGGCGCAGCGTGTGCTTTCGGAATATAGCACCCGATCAGAAGTAAAAATATATATAGGCACATCAGGGCATGTCTCATTCCACAACCTCCGTTGTGAAATGTTCAACGGGTTCTATGAAGAGGCTTTCCCACAACATAAAACATACGCTAAGCAGAATTATTGCCAAGGCCAAACGCGCCGGTGCCCCTTTGATAAATTTCGTGAGGCGAACGCCTATTTGCCCGCCAATCAATGCCCCGACCATTAGAATAAATGCCAACAATAAATCGACTGTATTATTGCTTAAAATATGCAGAAGCGCGGACAATGATGTCGTGATTAGTATCTGGAACATTGATGTTCCGACCACGAGGCTACTCGGCATTCCTAAAATATAAATCATGGCAGGAACAAGCAAAAATCCGCCGCCAATCCCCAATACAGACACCATCAGACCGCCGATTACCCCCAGAGCAATCGGAACGATTACACTGATGCACAAATTTGATCTGGGGAATGTCATTGTATAGGGCAACCCATGCATCACACGAGTCCAGAAGCGGGATTGTTTCGGTTCGGAAGTATGATTTTTCTTGAGAATAGCTTTGAAGCTTTCATAGAGCATCATGCTTCCGATTGTTCCCAAAAACAGAACATAGAGCGCATTAATAACAACATCAATTTGCCCCGTATATTGTAGGAGCTTGAAGATCAGAATACCGAGAACTGTTCCGACAAAACTTCCGCCCAGCATCACACTGCCTAGCTTGAAGTCAACATTACCTTTTCGCCAATGGCCCAAAACTCCCGATAGTGAAGATGAGATAAGTTGAACAGCCTGCGTTCCTACCGCAAAAGATGCCGGAACGCCCAGAAACACCAAAAATGGAGTTGAAAGAAACCCACCGCCCACGCCAAAGATTGACGAGAGCATACCAACTGCAACTCCGAGCCCTAAAATCACCTCGAAGGACACTGCCATTTCTGCGACGGGAAGATATATCTCCATAAAAGAACTATGCCTTTCTGTACTGAAAGGCATAGCGGATTAATCCTTTGGCAATCAATAGATTTTTGAGCGTTTGCCCAAGTTTTCCCTTAGTAGACGGACCGACTGATTGTATTAGACAGCGGAACATTGATTGTTCCCCAGTCTTTCAGGAAGTTACGGTAGTCTCCAACCTTGGTCACACTGTAGGCTGGTTTGAAGTTAATGGTTTTAAAGAAGCTCAAGAAGGCTGTGTGGTAGTTTTTGTAGCTCATCGCCGATGATGTGCATTCAGCGATATAGACCTTGTCACCATAGTTGGTCACAACCATTAAACCGGCCTTTTGGGCCAAAGGCTCATCAGGTGGTGTAATGAATGAAATCAGGGTCATGCTGGCATAGCCCTGTCCCAGACCTGCTTCATTTTGCTGGCGGATTACATTCAC
>QKCR01000017.1 GCA_003245575.1 Alphaproteobacteria bacterium
TAGACAGCCGTAAAGGAGAGTAAAAATGAGTTTGAATAGCGCCCTTAATGCCTCGGTATCCGGTCTTCGTGCCCAGTCAGCCGCCGTAGCCGCCGTGTCCGAGAACATTGCCAACGCCAGTACAACTGCCTATAAAACACGTGAAATTGCATTTAAATCCCTCGTGACAGGGAACCAGACTTCTGCCGGTTTCAGCTCAGGTGGTGTTATTTTCTCATCCTATCAGGATTTATCTCAACAGGGGCAAATTCAGGCGTTTGATACATCAACTTACGTTGCTATCAACGGAAACGGTTTCTTTGTTGTGACCGACGACGTCAACAACCAGCCTTCCGGTTATACGTATACACGTAACGGCAGCTTCTCGACAGATGCCCAAGGATTTTTGATCAACTCTGAAGGATATTACCTGCTCGGACAACGAACAGATGACCTCGGAAATGTTTTATCGGGAAGTTCGCGACTTGAACTCTCTTGAGCCGATTGACGTAAACCAGATTTCAGGTACGGCACAGTCCACCACAGAAGTTCGCTTTGATATGAACTTGCCTGCTGATGCGGCAAACGGTGATACGTTCGGTAACTCTATCGAGATTTTTGATGCTCTCGGGGTTTCCCACACAATCTCTATTACCTGGACCAAAAACGCTGCGAATAGCTGGACTGCAACCTTTGCAGACCCTATACAAACCACTACCGGTTTGACATCTGGTACAATTGACACCGACCCCTTGACTGCAGGTGTTCAAACTTCGATTAACGTGACATTTAACGGCGACGGATCGATTGCGTCCTTTACCCCTGCATCTCCGGGATTTGATATTACAGGCTTTACCACAGGTGCATTGAACAGTTCTGTTTCTCTGGACTGGGGTACTGTCGGTCAGACAAACGGTTTGACACAGTTCTCTTCCAACACGACCAATGCCGGTCTTGAAATCTACCTGATTGACCAGGACGGTGTCCGTTTCGGTCAGTTGAGTGAGATCACGATTGACGAAACCGGTCTTGTAACAGCCGCTTTCGAAAACGGTGTGCGTCTGCCGGTTTACCAAATCCCTATCGCGACCTTCCCTAACCCAGGCGGATTGACCCACGTTGAAGGAACTGTCTATGACGAGAACGAGGCGGCAGGTAACTATAACTTGCGTTTGCCGGGCCAAGGGAATGCGGGTAATATTATCTCCAGCGCTCTCGAGCAGTCCACAACGGATACATCCGAAGAGTTCAACAAGATGATTGTTGCCCAGCAGGCTTACTCTTCTGCGGCGCAGGTTGTCAGCACTGTTGACCAGATGTTCCAGGATTTGATCAGCGCGGTTCGTTAATAGATTAACCCCGTAGGAACTGGACATGGAACAATTGGAGATACTATTTGCACAATTCAAACAGGACAAAGACATAAAGAAATTTATAGATGCCAATGTAACGTTTGATGGTGAAGTTATCCAATCCTATGTCCAGTCCCTGCCGGACGAGAAACGGAAAGATTTTCAGGATACCCTGTCGGAAATTATGGAAGCCCTTCAGGTCCACATAGAGAATCTGACCAAAGATAGAGATGAAATAAAGGCCCAGATAGACGGCAGCGTTAAATCAGAAAAAGCTTGCCTCAGCTACGGAAGCACACAGGGCCTTACGAACAAAAAACGAGAGTGAAAAAGGTTTAAACATGGATCACCATATTTCTCATTCCCAGACTACTGTAGACGAAGATATGGTTTTTGAATTTCTTGAAACATCCCGCCGTCTTCTCTCGCTGATTGAAAACGAGAATAGAATTCTGGAAGAGTCCGGATGTTTGAGCATTGAGTCCTATCTGTTACATCGCGATGCGTTGCTCAAGAAATACGAGCAAACTGCGCTTACCCTGATGGACAAATTGAACAATGCAACAAATAGCGAGGCTCTGGGCCAATTAATGGTTGAAGAGATCGTCTCTATCAAGCAAGCCTTGAACGACAATACACACAAGAAGTTCAAGAGCCTGGAACATACTCTTTCAGCATCCAAATCTGTTGTTCGTCATACAGAACAGGGAGATTCATCATGGCACTAACCAGCGCCCTCAATATGACCCTGAACGGGATGATGACAACAGAGTTGCGAACCAACCTGACATCCCAGAACATTGCGAATGCCGATAAGGAAGGCTATACCCGCAAAAGCCTGAACGCCCAGTACATCACCACAAATGTCGGGTCTGTTCCGGTATCCGGTGTGGTCGTTGGCGCGCGCGATAGTTTCCTTGTTGCTGCCCTGACAAAAGATCTAACAACTTACTCTTACGATCTTACAGTTACCAATTCCCTCGACTACTACAACACGCAGTTGGGAAGCACTGAAGGCAGCTATACATTAAGCTCTTATATTGACGATATGTATTCAACCCTGAAGTTTCTGGCCACTAGCCCTGAAACAGCAGCCAACAAATCCGAAGTCGTGAGTGTTGCCTCAAATCTTGCAAATTCATTGCGCGATTTGTCGAGTGATATTCAAAAACAGCGTATGGCTGCCGAACAGCAGATCAATTCCTCGATTAGTAATGTTAACTCCATTCTGGACCGTATTCACTCTTTGAACCAAAAGCTTGCGACGACAGGGACGGATGATGCCGGATATGCTGATTATCAAGATCAGCGTGATGTTGAGCTGCAAAGCCTCGCGAAAGAAATGGATATTCAGTATTTCTACACATCCGACAATATGTTGCAGATTTATACGAATTCCGGACAATCGTTGCTGCTGTCTCAACCTCACTATATCTCGTATACACCGACGAACGTTATTCACAGCACAACAATTTATCCGGCTGGCTTCTCTCCGATTACACTGGATGGTGTTGATATTACCTCTCAACTTACGGGCGGAAATCTTGGCGCAAACCTGTATCTGCGTGATGATTACTATGTCGGTGAACAGGAAAAGCTGGACGAATTGGCAAGCACACTTCAAACGCAGGTCAATACCTTACTGAATACCGGCGCTTCTATTCCGGGCAGATCTTTGATGGAAGGATCTTTGCAAGGTTTGACAGGTGGTACAGCCTTTACCGGCACAGGAACCATTCGCGTTGCCACAACGGACCAGAGTGGTGTCGTTGTCAGTTATTCCGACATCAACCTTGGTGCGATGACAACAGTCAATGATGTCTTGACGGCTTTAAACGGTGTCGCGGGTCTGACTGCAACGCTGAATTCTGACGGTGAGTTGTCAATTGCTGTAACTCCTTCTACAAACGGAGTTGTTATCAACCCTCTGACAAGTAGCGTAACATCTTCTACAGGAGAAAGCTTCTCACAGTATTTCGGTCTCAATGATATGTTTGTCGGCACAGGTGCCGAAGACATCAAAGTTTCCGATTATCTGGTTTCCCGTCCTGATTACCTGTCGATCGCAACGCTTAACTCTAGCGCGACATTAGCTATCGGAGATCAGGGCGTTGCTCGAGGAGACGGTTCTGTTGCAGATGCACTCGCCAATCTGTTGACATCGACACTAAGCTTTAACGCAGCCGGTAACTTCTCAGCCCAGTCCAACTCTCTTCTGGCTTATGCCCAAGCTTATATGTCGGATGTTGCGACGCAGGCCAGCATTGCACAGGGACAATCCGATACATCTTATCTGGTTTATTCGACCAGCTATGGATTGGTCACCAGCGTATCGGGCGTAAACGTTGATGAAGAAACAGCCAAAATGCTGATATTGCAAAACCAATACGCCGCCTCAGCGCAAGTTATTTCAACCATTCAAGAAATGCTTGATGCATTGATTAACGCGATGAGGTAGGTCAGGAGATAATCATGGTTAATCGTGTTGCTACATATCCGTTTACGAACATGATGATTGCAGACAATATGCGTTTGCAGCTCAAATATTCAGACATTAATACCCAAATCAGTACGGGGTTAAAATCTCCGAACTATAAAGGAATTGCAGGCGATACCCAGTATCTTCTTTCTGTGGAAAGTGCTGTTGACCGCTTGGAAGCCTATAATACAAATTCGAATATTGTTCTGGCCAATGTCAACACAATGTATGAAGCTTTGGGACAAGTCGAAGATATGGCGAATTCCATGCTTTCGGCAATCACGGCTGCGCTTGGCGGTCCGAACGTTCCGAATGCTGTTACAACGGATCAAGCCAACAATGCGATGACTGAAACAGCCTCTATTCTTAACCTCAAGATTGCCAATCGTTACGTATTCGCAGGTAGCTATATTGATACGCCTCCTGTTGATTTGTCTGATCCGGCATGGGTTGCCCAATCAGCCCCGTCTGTTGCAAACAGCTCATACTATCAAGGCGACTCGACTATTAACTCGGTCCAGACGTCCGAGAGCAATACGGTCAATTACGGTATCCTTGCCAGCAATTCCGCTTTTGAGGAATTGTTCAGGGCATACAACCTGATTTCCAACAACGCCGGGAGCACGACCGATTATTCGGAAGCCTCATCATTGATCCAATCTGCAATTGACGGGATTGCCAATATCCGGTCTAGCCTGTCGATCAATTCCCGTTCAATCGAGGATCATATCTACCAGAACGAACAAGATGTCGTCTATTTGAAGGAATTGGTCGGAACCATCAAGGAAGTCGACCTTCCGACCGCTTCGGTTCAATTGACAGAGATCCAGACCCAAATGGAAGCTGCCTACACATCTTCTGTCAGGGTCCTAAACCTGAATTTACATGACTATTTAAACTAGTCTTACTTGCTTGTGCGGCAAATTGCCGATACCTTTATCGGCGGTTTTTCCTATATATAGAGGCATGCACATGCAAGATTTCGACATTAAGCGGAAGATTCTTTCCTATGACAGAGCAGTTCCCCGGTATACCAGCTATCCGGCGGCCCCTGTTTTTCAAGCAGAATTCCCTGCAGAGACTGTAACGGGGTGGATTGACACTCTCAAAGACGGGTCCCATCTGTCGCTATATGTCCATGTCCCGTTTTGCCCTAAATTGTGCCATTATTGCGGTTGTTTTACGCATATTACGAGCCGCTATGCTCCTGTCGAAGACTATGTCCATTTGTTGCGCCGCGAAATCTCCAAAATGGGTGCGCGGATGCAAAACAAACATGTCGTGACCCATCTTCATTTCGGGGGTGGTTCGCCGACCATGTTATTGCCTCAGGATTTCCGTCTATTGATGGATACGTTTCGTGAGTTCTTTACATTCTCGGATACGGCAGAAATTGCTGTTGAAGTTGATCCGCGCCACATGAATGAGGACCTTGCCAATACCTATGGTGATGTTGGCGTCAACCGTATTTCTTTAGGCGTACAGGATTTTGACGACAAGGTGATGGAAACCGTCAACCGTGTTCAGCCTTTTGATGTTGTGTACGAGGCCGTTCGCCACCTGAGAGCTGCCGGTATTCAGGACTTCAATCTTGATTTTATTTATGGCCTTCCCTATCAGACGGTGCGTAGTATGACTCGTTCGATGGATTATGCCCTTCTTCTGAAACCTTCCCGTTTTGCCATGTATGGCTATGCCCATGTCCCGTGGAAGAAAAAGAATATGCGTCTTATTCCTGATGAGTCTTTGCCGAATAATGACGAGAGGTACGATCTGTTTCTGACGGGATCCCGCATTCTGGAAGAAGCCGGATACCGATCCATCGGCATTGACCATTTTGTCAAAGATACGGATGATATGGCGATTGCGCAAAAAGACGGAACTTTGGGACGTAATTTTCAAGGGTATACAAACATCGCTCCTGACGCATTGATCGGATTTGGTGTGTCTGCTATTTCCCAGTACCCGCAAGGATACGCCCAGAATACAACTGCTTCACATAGCTATCAGGAAACGGTCCTTCATTCCGATCTGCCGCCGATTTCCAAAGGATATAGCTTTAAGGGTGAAGACATCGCCCGCAAAAGCATCATAGATCAATTGATGTGTGATTTACGCGTTAATCTGTTCGAGGTTTGGGCGTCTTTTGGTCATGACCTGTCAAAACTTGATGACTCACTATCTCTTTTGAAACCTTTCATTGCGGATGGCCTCGCCTCCTTGAGCCCTGACGGTGTTTTACAAATTGCTCCCGAAGCCCGTCAAAGTGTCCGGATCATTGCAAGTTGCTTTGATGAATATCTACCACCGATCGAGACAACTCAACGCCATTCAATGGCCGTTTAAGATCATAAAAAAACCGGCTTATCAGCCGGTTTTGTTTTAGTTCTTATCATCAGATTTATGCGGCCTTACGTTTTGCATTTTCCGCAGTAATTTGTTGTTCGGTTTGTCCGACATTTGCGCGTGTTGCAACTTGAGCCAGGTCACCGATCGAGACAACACCGACCAATTTTTTATCGCGATTAACGACAGGCAAGCGACGGACCTGTATCTCACCCATGTTGTTGCAAATTTCTTCAACGTCCTGATCGTCGTAGCAATAGTATGTTTTGGATGTCATAGCATCACGAACTTTTGCCTGAGACGGGTCCTGTCCTGCTGCGGCAGAACGCACCGCGATGTCGCGATCTGTAATCATACCGATCAAGCGGTCATTTTCTCCGACCGGAAGAAATCCTATGTCCTGATCGCGCATTGTTTTGGCAGCTTGTGAAACGGATGCATCAGGTGCAATCCATTGACAGTTCGGGGTCATTACATCTTTAATCTGGGCCATTTCGTCCTCCTAAAAAATTTAAGTTCGGGGTATATACAACCAATAGTCTATCTGCGCTCAAAAGCAAGTTTTTCGCGCGAATAAATTCATTAATTCCAATTATTCAAAGGCTTGAGTTAAAGATAACGTCTGGCTGTTTGTTCCAGCCCCAGCAATCCGATCGCGTCATGCTGGATCAAATAAGACGGAATTGCCTTGTTATAATCGCTCATACGTCCCTTAAAGGTATATTCTTCCCAGAAGCGGGATTTGTAGAAATACTCTCCCAGTTTGGTCGGTATACCCCCGGCAATATAAATTCCGCCTTGAGCGCCCAGTGTCAGGGCCAGATTCCCTGCAGCACGCCCCAAGAAGCCCAACATCAGATCAAGGGCTTCTTTACAAACGACGCAAGATCCATCCATTGCTTTTTGGGAAATCGCCGGTGCTTCCAGATCAGGCAAATCAAATTTGTGGTCCAGCACCTTAATCGCACTATAAAGATTCTCCAGCCCCTTACCGGAACATACACGCTCTGCCGAGATATGGCTGTATTTAGCTTTCATACGGTGGAAAATGTCAACTTCGCGCTCTGTTGTCGGAGGGAATGTGACATGTCCGCCTTCGGTCGGGAAGGCTTCGTATCTATCCCCTGCCCATGTCAGGTAAGCAACCCCAAGACCCGTCCCCGGACCTATTACACCGATTGGCGCCTTCTCTACAGGCTCGCCGCCGCCCACCTTGTGGAGCAGCGCAGAGGATATTCCCGGAATGGCCAAAGCGTTTGCCTTAAAGTCGTTCATGACTTCGAAAGCATCCAATCCCATTTCCTGCTTTGCGGCAGATACGCGGAACGTCCAAGGGCTTCCGGTAAAGTTAATCAAATCACCACCGACAGGTCCCGCAACGGCAAATACGGCTGATTTTGGACGTTCTTTGGAGGATATTTCTTTCAGATAGTGCTCTGCCGCTTCGACAGGGCCAGCAAAATTTTTGCATTCCAGATATTTAAGGTCGTGTGTCCCTTGCTGATCCACGATTCCAAACCGTGCATTTGTTCCACCGATGTCTGCTATGAGGACATTTCCAGTCATTTCAACCTCTTAAATCTTAAATTTCATAACATTTACTACCCAATCTCTTCGGCTTTGTCAAAGCTCTCGCCTTATATTTTCTATAAAATATCTTGCATATTTCTGTGAATTTATATAACTTTGCCGACACAATAATATGGGAAAAAAAAGATGTCTGAAAACAAAAGAATCTTCCACATTTCTAACCGTGTTGTCATTCCGGACGGGAACGGATCCGCCGGAGGATTAGACGAGACCATTAGTGCCCCCCCTTCCGGATATGAAGTCGTACGTTTCGGGTGGAGCGGCAAAGTTGTACCAGATAATGAGTTTGATAAGAATGGGGCGGTTCATACCGTCACTCAAGACGGCGTTGTCTACATTACCCTTGATCTCAAGAAGAGTGAGTTTGAGGGATTCTATAATGGTTTTTCCAACGGAGTTCTTTGGCCTTTGTTCCATTTCCGGCCAGATCTGGTTGCGTTTAACAAACAAGAACTCAATACATATATGCAAGTTAACGAAAAATTTGCAGAGATCGCGGCCAAGTATATTGAACCTAACGATGTTGTGCTTGTTCATGACTATCACCTTATTCCTTGCGGCCAGAATCTCAGAGAGCGTGGCGTTTCCCAACCGATGGGATTTTTCCTTCATATTCCCCTGCCGGATGATGATCTTTTAGGAAGCGCTCCGTCCGATATTCTGGACTACGATCAACGCCGCAAAATAAAGGGTCTATTTGAATATTTCAGCGCCTATAATATGGTGGGTGTCCAGACACCGCAGGATATTGCTAACCTGCATTCCCTCGTCGCAGGAGGCCCTACCCCTGCGCTTCCGGCCAGTATGACAGCCGCGCCGATCCTGTCGACAACTGATACATTTAATCGTTCATCTACCCATTTCGGGGTGTTTCCTGCTATGGGGCAAACTTTGCGTCATGCGCGTACAGCCGAAAAGGCGGCCTTCTCTCAAGAGGTCGAGGACGTCATTTCCAAAATCGGTCATGAGCCTGATATTGTCGCGCTTGATCGTTTGGATTATTCAAAAGGATTGGTCCCGAAACTTCGCGGTTACCTAATCTATCTCATTGAACAGCAGCAAGGTCTGTCTACTCGAAATAACTTGCCACATCTGTTTCAGGTTGCAGCAGCCGGTCGTGAGGGGGTGAAAGCATACCAAAATGAGCGTACCCAGATCGAAGCTATTGCAGATACAATTTGCCAGATTTACGGAGATGATGTTCTTCATCTTGATACCAATACAATCAAACGTGATGTGATGCTTGGCATTTTCAGAAGATCAAATGTCGGACTGATTACGCCATTGCGTGATGGTATGAACGTTACAGCTTTTGAATATCTCGGCGCACAAGACCCGAAAAATCCCGGCGTTCTGGTTTTATCCAAATATGCAGGAGCTGCTACTGTACTTTCTGATTCTGCCGTTTTGGTTGACCCGAGAGATCCGTACGATATTGCTAGCGGGATACTGAAAGCCAAGACAATGCCTCTTGATGCCCGTCAGGAACGTCACGGAAATGCCATGCAGTTCTTTGGACGTCACACAAACCAAACATGGCTACAATCCATTGTTGATCAAACAGTAAAAGCCGCTCTTAACTGCCATTAAGAGCGCATAGTTAAATAAAAAAAGGATATGCCCTTCGTTCGCGTTTAACGAGGGGCTCTTTTTTGCTCTTGAGACACATCTACCGAAACAGGGCTATGAAGTGCTTTGGAAATTTTTACCAGCGCCTCTCCGAGATGTGCTTGAGAATCAAATACGGCAAACGGCGCATAGGAGGATCCGCTTTCGGGAACTTTATTCCTGCCATTCATGACCATGATGACATGTCCGTTATCGAATTGGCTCTTGTCATTTAATATAATGGCGGCGGCAGTATCTGTCCCATGAGGACCGAGCGAGTCACATAAGAAGAAAATGGTCGCGTCTTTTTCAGGTTTAATGAAATTTGTTATCCCGAAATCTTTTCCAAATCCATGCGGTCTGATTTCAATCTCGTTCGGCCCTTCCTGAGCAATTTTGAAGGACTCACTTTCGTATCCTTGAAGCAAGGTTTTTGCTTCTTCCAAAACTGTTTTCCCGAGATCAGGGTCCATGCTCGCTACATTTACTCCGGCAGAGCCATGCTTATCCAATTCCACAACCAAACCATATTGTTTGAAGCGGCTTTCCAGATCACGAATTCCGTTTTTAAACCCCTGAACTTGTGTCTCTTGTTCGGGAGAAAACGCATATCGTTCGATTTGACCATCTTTCTTGAGAAGCTCTACGCCGTGGCTTCCGACAATATCAATATCCCCGGCATCCGAGAGCATTTCCTTAGCGCGCAGGATAAATCTCCCCGTCAGGGCAGTGATTTCCAGATTTTCTACCGCTTGAAGAGCTTTCAACCCTTGACCGCACTTCGGGTCAAGCTGAACATCATCCGGATTGGGGGCAAACGGGAATAAAGTCCCATCCAAATCTGTGATTATATAGACCTTTTTATGTTCGTTAACTGCACCAACCAATGTCTCGAAGAATTTATCTTGCGCGCCGTTTGTTACTGTTGAAAAGGGCATATCAACCATTTATAAGTTGTCCTCCGGTAGGAATTTTTATAGAAACCTATCTTATAGAAAATATGTAAGTTTTTCAAGTTTGGTGATTTTATGACTGACAATAAATGGTGGCGCGGTGCCGTTATCTATCAAATCTATCCACGTAGTTTTCTGGATATGAACGGGGATGGGATTGGTGACCTTCCCGGAATCGAACGCCGCTTGGATTATCTGAGCAGCCTTGGGGTTGATGCGATTTGGATTTCTCCGTTCTTCAAATCACCAATGAAAGATTTCGGATATGATGTCTCTGATTACCGCGCCGTTGATCCTATTTTCGGGCATATAGATGATTTTGATCGCTTGTTACGTCATGCGCATGAACGCAATATCAAGATTATCATTGATGAAGTTTGGTCTCATACATCAGACCAGCATCTTTGGTTTCATGAAAGCCGCATGAACAAAACAAACGCCAAAGCAGACTGGTATGTTTGGGCTGATGCCAAGCCTGATGGGACGCCTCCGAATAACTGGCTGTCTTACTTCGGAGGCCCTGCATGGACGTGGGATGCCCGTCGCGAGCAATACTACCTCCATCACTTTTTGTCATCGCAACCTGCGCTCAACCTCTGGAATCCCGAAGTCCAAGAAGAGATTTTCGACATTGCCAAATTCTGGTTGGATCGTGGTGTTGACGGATTCCGTCTGGACGTTATCCATACCTACCAGCATGATCCGGAGTTGCGCGATAACCCCATTCGTACAGCGGATGATCCTGTTCCATCAGATATGCCGCTTTCGAACCCGATGTCTTATCAGAAGCGCGTTCACAGCATGTGTACCCCACATGTTATTCCATTTGCCAAAAAGCTGAGAGCTTATGTTGACCAATGGCCTGACCGTTGTCTTTTGGGCGAAGCCGGAGGGGATGATAGTGAAGCGATTGCTGCTTCTTATGTTCAAGGACCTGATCGCCTTCACATGGCGTATTCCTTTGGTCTTCTTGGTTCCCACATGACACGTCAGGATATTATCAGCACCATTAAGCGCGTTGAAGAAAAACTCGGAGACGGATGGCTGTGCTGGGCTACAAGCAACCACGACACCGTTCGCGCCGTTACAAGAACAGCAGCTCCAGAGCACCTTCAGAAAGAAATTGCCTTGATGATTATGGCCTTGGGTCTGTCTTTGCGTGGATCATATTGCATGTTCCAGGGAGAAGAGCTGGGCCTTCCTCAAGCCAAGCTTGCATTTGAAGATTTAAGAGATCCATACGACATTGCCCTTTATCCAGAACATGCCGGGCGTGACGGCGGACGCACCCCGATGCCGTGGCACCCTGAAAAGCCGCATGGCGGGTTTACATTTGCACATGAGCCATGGATTAAATTCTGGGAACCTCACCGCCATTTGTCAGTCTGGAGTCAAGAAGAAGACCCACAGTCCGTCTTGAGCCATTACAAAAACTTTATTGCCCAAAGAAAGCAACTCCCTGCCCTCATTCAAGGCGATCTTTCGGTACTTGATAGCGCAGAGCCGTTTGTTGCATGGGTTCGTGAATTAGGCGACCAGAAAATTTTATGCGTGTTCAATGTCAGTCCCGAACCGCATAAATTTGCACTTCCAGAAGGTGGCAGCTATTCTATCATGAATAACATTAGTAACGGGGTCACTTTTGATACGACCACGCATGCGGAATTTCAGGCCTATGGATACGGATTCTTCGAATACACAAAGAGCAAATAAAAAGACTCTTATTTTGGCGCGTCACGGCGAAAAGCTTGAGATGATGTCACATGATTATGAACGCCCCTTGAGCGGAAAAGGCGTGCATCAGAGTCATTTTGTGGCCAACCAGCTTATTTTGCGCGGAATTCATCCTGACTTTGCATTGCATTCGGGAAGTCCGCGTACGCGCCAAACAGCGGAAGAGATCGAGAGCCAATATAGCTACACTTTCAAGAAGGCTGATTGTGATAAAGAGTTGTATTTGGCGACATCCGAAGAGGCCATGCTGACTGTTATGGCCAGGCATATTCCTGATTCAGCACAAACAGTTCTGGTTGTCGGACATAACCCGGGGATGTGCAGATTGGTTCATCATCTGGCCAAGAATGATCCGGCTCATCTTTTGGGTGCCTTGAAAAATGATTTTCCATCATCGACAACATGTGTTTTTGAAGTATCCTGTGATGCGTGGTGGGAGTTGGCTCCCGAGAATTGCAAATTGCATTTCCTGACCTCAGGTGACGGCCTTATCCGCAATCATCCGACCTATTTCCCTGAACGCAGCCCATAATATTCAGGTTCTTATATTCGGGTGCTTATATTCATCTCTGATTTTGTCTCTAGTCTTCGTCAATCTGCGTGTCGGTCATGGCAATTTTAATCAGTGGTTTGGTTAAATCACCTTTTTTCATGGCTGTCGCTGTTCTGATAATCTTTTCAACCAGGCCATCCAGCCCCGCCCAAGAACGCTCCATTCTTAGCACTGCATAATCCAGAGCCTGTTGTTCTATTCTAAAATTCTGGTCAGAAAACCGCTTGGCCATAACCTTCACCAGCAGATCATCATCGGGCGGTTTAATCTCTACCGACTGCGCAGCGCGCAGACGAGACGCCAGATCTTTGATCTCGAAAGAGAGCTTTTCCGGAGAAATTGTCGACAGCCCCAGAAAGAATTTTCCGCTTTGGCTAAACGCGTTATAGAGATGGAAAAGCTTTTCTTCCTGATCCCGATCTCCTATCAAAAACTCCAAGCGGTCTATAACATAGTTTTTATTGGTCTCGATTAAGGACTCAACACGACATTCGGAAAATTGTTCTAAAGACAGGTAATCGGCATTGGAAAGTTTTTGCCAAACAGCGGCCAGATGTGTCTTGCCGCTTCCTTTCGGACCATAGAGTGTCAAGGTCGGGTATGGCGCCCATTCCGTTTGCCATGCTTCTATCATTTGTACGGCATATTGGTTGCATTCTCCCACCATAAAATCCTGCCGCCCCATTGCCGGAGCAAACATCAAATCTAGAGGCAATTGTTGGAGCGCACTCGACATAGGCACCACATTTCTTCTTTCTATTATTTTATCTCTTCCGCCTGTTCGGGCGCGACATCCAGACGGTAATAAATACTGGATTTATAGCGTTCGATCAGGAAGGCCGCAATGACGCCGACGCTGGCGGCAACAGGAATCGAGAGGAACATCCCCAAGAGCCCGAGTAAAGAGCCACCCGCCATTAAAGCAAAGATAATCCAGAGTGGGTGAAGCCCGACGCTTTCGCCCATAATTTTCGGGGTAATGAAATTACCTTCAATAAATTGTCCGATCAGGAAAATCCCAAGAACAATCCCCATAAAGACGGGGTCTCCTTCCGATTGCAAATAGGCAACGCCCATGGATGTAACCAGCCCCAGCGCAGAGCCGACAAACGGGATGATTGATAGAATACCCGTCCCCAATCCGATCAGAAATCCATAATTTAATCCCGCAATGCTCAAGGCGATGGCATAGGCCAGACCTAAGAGAAAACATACTGTAATTTGTCCGCGCAAAAATCCGGAAATCTTTTTATCTATCTGATTACCGAGATCAAGAATTGTTGCGGCATGTGCTTTTGGTAACAAGTCTTTCACAAAGGTTGTGACGCGCGGCCATTCTTTTAACAGGAAGTAGGACACAACAGGGGTAATTAGAAGCGTTGTAAAGAAGTCAACAATCGCCAAGCCGCCTGATGTAATCCCTCCCAAGACACCTTTGCTGACTTGCAGGGCTTTGCCTATATTTTCTTTTGCGGCTTCCTGAATTTCGTCGAAGGTAATTTGTTGCCCGATTTTTTCCTGCACCCAGATAATTTGAGGTTCCAGTAATGTCCAAATTCTATGCGCATAATCCGGTGCGTCTTTTACAAATCCGATAGCTTCTTTAACCAAAATCGGCAGAATGATTGCCAACAAAACAGTTATGAGCGTAATGAACAACCCCAGAATAGTCAGGACAACCCAGCGACGGCTCATGCCTTTGCGCACCAGCTTATTGACGACGGGGTTTAGCAGATACGCTATTGCTCCCCCCAGAACAAACGGGAGTAAGATCGACTTGAACAGAAAAATAATTCCGATCAATCCGCCGAGAGCCAAAGCCCAGAATGTGGCTTGTTGGGATGCTTTCATAGCGAGGTCCTTCCCTGGGTCATTTCCTGTAAGGGTTATTTGGAGATTGTTACATTACCGTCTTGCGACATTTGAACACGATAGCCGTAAGATGCAAGATCTTTGATAACAGCAGGCCAATCCGCATAGGACAAAGATAGCTCTGCTTCGCGTACTTTTACCGCCAGAATGCGGTATCCGGAAATAGACGGACAATTTTTAAGTGTTTTTTGCAATTCGCCCCAGTCACTGACGGTATGGTAGATTGCCTTCACGGTTTTATCGCCTTGAGTGGTAAAAGAGATGCCCCCGGTTGTTGGTCTGGGCTGTTGCTGTGCCATCGGCGGATGCGTGACAGACCCCATAACATGGTCAGGGACAGGAGTTGGTTGAGCTGGCTGTACCTGTTGCGCGTTTGTGTTTTCTTCACCTGTATACGGGACGGCATCCTGCATACCAAAATCACCGTAGCTTTGTGCGATAGGTTTCCAGCCGTTTGATAAAGCCTGCATCAGAACAGAAGCCGCTTTTGTATATATCGTTTGGTCCGTCGAGGTTAGAGATGAGCTGAACGGAATGGTTTTTACCAGTTCCACGCGGTTCATGTCCGTGCGGTATAAATCCAGACGGAAATTATCCTGCCCACGTCCCTCTTCCCTTAATGCCGCGACAATCACTTCGGTTACACCATAACGTTCCTTGATTTTACGGATAGACGACATGGATAATACGTTAGGGTCACTTTCCCAGACATCTGTGCTATCGGACACATTACCGACAGGGAGGTTATACGCGTTCGCGGCAAATAAGGGATTGGACGAGATTGCCTGCCAGAAATAGTTTCTGTCTTTTTGCCACAGCAGGTTATCTTTACCGACTTGCATAAACGGCAGGATCAGAGATTTGCTTGATCCGGTTTGATAGCCGCTATCATGTCCAAGTGTGCTGCCGAAATAATTGTTCACAGCAGATTCACGGAACCTGATGGTAAAAGCGCCCCTATATCTTTTGCTCGAGAGTTGTTCTTTTTCGATTTCGAAATCCTGTACTAGAGAAGACAGCATCTCGGGAGACGGATTTGCTCCAGCTCTTCCGAAGCGCTCTGCCAATTGCTGGAACGCTTTGGACTGGGCTTCAACAAAAGCCTTATCTCGCGCTTTTACAGAACTGTCATCCGTGACATCAACTTCGACATTCGAAATCTCATAGGCATTCGATGATCCGCCATATATCTGGGCCGACGCCTGATTTCCGGCGATTCCTGCTAAGGAAAGCCCCAGCGTGACAAGGACAAGAAGAGAAAAAGCTATACGGCTCATGGCAAAACGTCTAAATACATATCCTGAGATTAACGGACATGGCAGTCCGATTACCCCCTATTTATAGAAGAAAGGCGCGCTTTTCAATGAAACAGAGTGCATATAAAGAAGCCGGTGTTGATATTGAAGCAGGAGATGCTCTGGTCGAGCGGATCAAACCTATGGCGAAATCCACCCACCGCAGCGGGATTATGGGCGGTATCGGCGGTTTCGGAGCCTTATTTGACGTAAAAGCAGCAGGGTATGAAGATCCTGTGATTGTTTCCTCTACAGACGGCGTCGGTACCAAAATCCGTGTTGCGATTGATTGTGCCAAGCATGACACGGTCGGGATTGACCTTGTGGCTATGTGTGTGAACGATTTAATTGTTCAAGGGGCTGAACCCCTCTTCTTCCTCGACTATTTTGCATCCTCTAGACTGAATGTCGATGTAGCAGCTGCCGTTGTCTCGGGAATTGCCGAAGGCTGTCGTCAGGCGGGTTGTGCGCTGATCGGTGGCGAAACTGCCGAGATGCCGAGCATGTATGAAGACGGTGATTATGATTTGGCTGGTTTTACTGTCGGGGCTGTTGAACGTTCTAAGCTTTTGACAGGGGAAGAGATACAGGCAGGAGATGTTGTGCTTGGGCTGGCGGCGAGCGGTCTCCACTCCAACGGCTACTCCCTCGTTCGTAAAATTATTAAGGATCAAGGTCTGAATTATAGCGATTCATTACCATACGATTCGTCTCGTAACATTGTGGACGAGATCCTAATTCCGACAAAAATCTATATCAAATCCCTTTTGCCGATTGTCAAAAATACAAACCTTATCAAAGGCTTGGCAAATATTACTGGCGGCGGACTTCTGGAGAATATTCCGCGCGTTATCCCCGAAGGTCTTTGTGTAAATATTCAGGCTTCTTCTTGGGACATCCCTCCAATCTTCCGTTGGCTCCAAGAGGCAGGCGGCATTGAAAATGACGATCTGGCCCGTACACTTAACTGCGGGATCGGCATGGTTGCGATTGTTCGCGCCTCAGATGTTGCAACTGTCACAGCGCGACTGA
>QKCR01000045.1 GCA_003245575.1 Alphaproteobacteria bacterium
TATTACATAATAAAAAATCCAAAAAAGAGGAGAAGGTAAATATTAACGAATAAAATGGGTGTACGTGCGCTCTAAGTCCTGAAAAATAAACAAAGCGAAATTTCGAGATACCTTGATTTTTTAGAAAAATTAACCATTTCCTCAGAAGCAGCCCCTAATCTGGTTGATATACCAAGTTGAATGAATTAACTTGTCCGCTCACATATTTCAGAGGTCCTCATGCTCAGTTTTAAGATGACAGACACCCCCCAGATATGCCCGGTTTTGCCGTTACGCGACATTGTCGTGTTCCCGCATATGATCGTGCCTCTTTTTGTCGGGAGGGAGAAATCTGTCGCGGCTTTGGAAAAAGTCATGGATGCAGGAAAGCAAATCGTCCTGCTGACGCAAAAATCACCATCTGTAGATGATCCTGTTCCGGATGATCTCTATCAAATCGGAACGATCGGAACGATCCTTCAGCTTCTAAAGCTGCCTGATGGGACCGTTAAAGTTCTTGTTGAGGGGGAGCGTCGTGCGCGCGTCTCCAAATTCACATCAACCGATCCGTTTTTGGAAGTTGAAGTTATTCCTGTCGAAGAAGAAAAAACAAATTCGACAGAGCTGGAGTCACTAGCTCGTGCAGTGGTTACACAGTTTGAAGAGTACGTAAAACTCAACAAAAAAATTCCGCCTGAGGTGATTGTCTCTATCGGTCAAATCGAAGAGCCGAGCAAACTAGCTGATACAATTGCATCTCACCTGACATTGAAGATTGAAGAAAAGCAAAAGCTTCTTGAAGTCGAAAAGGTCACTGAGCAACTTGAACAGATTTTCTCCCTCATGGAAGGCGAGATTGGTGTGCTTCAGGTAGAGAAACGTATTCGCGGTCGCGTCAAACGCCAGATGGAAAAAACCCAACGTGAATATTATTTGAACGAGCAGATGAAGGCTATTCAGAAAGAGCTGGGCGAGGGCGAAGGTGGGTCCGGTGAATTAGAAGAGCTGGAAAATAAAATCAACCAGACAAAATTCTCGAAAGAAGCCAAAGAAAAAGCTCTGGCTGAGCTCAAGAAACTGAAAATGATGTCTCCAATGTCGGCGGAAGCAACTGTTGTCCGCAACTATCTGGATTGGTTGTTGTCTGTACCTTGGAAAAAAACAACCAAGGTCAAAAAAGACATTAAGGCTGCCGAAAAAGTTCTCGATACAGATCATTACTCTTTAGATAAAGTCAAAGAACGTATTCTTGAGTATTTGGCTGTCCAGCAGCGTGCCAATAAGCTCAAGGGACCAATCTTGTGCCTTGTTGGGCCTCCAGGTGTTGGTAAGACATCTTTGGGACAATCTATTGCCAAGGCTACGAACCGTAACTTCGTGCGCATCTCCCTTGGGGGCGTGCGTGATGAAAGCGAAATTCGCGGTCACCGCAGAACCTATATTGGCGCGATGCCGGGTAAAATTATCCAAGGCATGAAAAAAGCCAAAACATCAAACCCGCTCTTCCTTCTCGACGAGATTGATAAACTCGCCTCGGATTGGAGAGGGGACCCGAGCTCTGCACTACTTGAAGTTCTTGACCCTGAACAAAACGCGACATTCAACGATCATTATTTGGAAACGGATTATGATTTGTCCGATGTCATGTTCATCTGCACGGCAAACTCGTTGAATATGCCTCGCCCTCTTCTGGATCGTATGGAGATCATCCGAGTTTCGGGATATACCGAAGATGAGAAGCTCCAGATCACCAAACAACATTTGCTTAAAAAGCAGATGAAGAATGCAGGTCTAAAGAAAAGCGAGTTTTCAATTACCGATCATGCGTTGCGTGATTTGATCCGTTATTACACACGCGAAGCAGGTGTACGGAGTTTGGAACGCGAACTTGCGAATTTGTGCCGTAAAGCAACGAAAGAAATTCTACAAAATAAGAGGACCACACTTTCGATTACGCCGAAGAATCTCGGTAAATATGCAGGCATTCGTCGTTACAGCTTTGGTGAAGTTGAAGAAAATAACCGTATCGGTGTTGTCAACGGTTTGGCGTACACAGAAGTTGGTGGAGACCTACTGTCTATCGAAGCCGTCACTATGCCGGGCAAAGATGGCAAGCTCTCTACAACAGGGAACTTGAAAGATGTGATGCGTGAATCGATTACTGTGGCAGAGATGCTAATTAAATCTCGTTCCGCACAATTCGGAATCACGTATGACAGCCTCAAGGAAATGAACATTCACGTTCACGTACCTGAAGGGGCTACGCCGAAGGATGGGCCATCTGCTGGCGCGGCGATGGTGACTGCGATTGTATCTGCGCTTACCGGCATAGAAATTCGTCGTGATATAGCGATGACTGGTGAAGTGAACCTGCGCGGTTACGTTACTGAAATAGGAGGTCTGAAGGAAAAGCTTCTAGCAGCCTTGCGCGGTGGAATCACGAAGGTTCTAATCCCTCAAGATAATGTCAAAGACCTTGAGGATATTCCGCAAAACGTCAAAAAAGGACTGGAAATTGTGCCTGTCCGCACCATTGAAGAGGTGTTGTCTCACGCGCTTGTAAGCATGCCTGAGCCGCTGAATCTCGGTGAAAATGACGAAAAAACGGGTGAAATTGAAAAAATATCCCCAAAAACCGCAGAAAATCAGGGCGACGACGTAATTCGTCATTGAGATTTTTAGAAAAAAGGCATAAAAATTGATTCTACGAATCGCCGAGAGACCTTGAGAATCAAGGGACAGGGGCGGTACGTAGAACTCTTTTTAACTCAACTTTCGAACCCGAGGGGTTACTATGAACAAATCTGAACTGGTTGAAGCCGTTGCTAAGAAAACCGATATGACCAAAGCTGCTGCTCAAGAAGCTATCGAAGCTGTAATTGAGTGCATCACCAAAGCTCTGAAAAAAGGCGACGAAGTTCGCTTGGTTGGCTTCGGTACTTTCACCGTAGCAAAACGTGCTGCTTCCACCGGCCGCAACCCACGCACCGGCGAAGCAATCAAGATCCCTGCTTCCAAACAGCCTAAGTTCAAAGCTGGTAAAGAGCTGAAAGACACCGTTAACGGTCGTTAGTCTCTGGCTACATAGAAATTCAGACAGCCCGCCTTATGACGGGCTGTTTTTTTATAAATAAAGCATTTTTCCTCTTGCCTTGAGTCGAAAATATGGGTAGAAAATGCGTCTCTGAAGCGCGCTTAGCTCAGCGGTAGAGCAACTCGTTTACACCGAGTGGGTCGGGAGTTCAATCCTCTCAGCGCGCACCATTCTTTCTCCAATCATTAAATTCGCACCTTTTCAGAAACTTTCGGAATTTCAACACGCGTTTTATATGGTTCCGTGGTATGAAGACTTATGACAGATTTACCCGAGTCAGAAGACAGGATTTCGCCGTACTCTGTTGTAATCGTTGATTGTACGGAACAGGAATATAACGGCGAAACAATTTCACAAAAACCGACGGGAGGGATTCCGTTGGTTGTGACTCATCTGGCAGAGAATCTGGCTAAAAGAGGGTGTAGGGTAACTGTAGAAAACAAAACACCTGAAAACAAAATATTCAAAAATGTATCATGGGAACACAGGTCTAATCCCCGTGTCGAAAGTGCTGACATTATCATCGCCTGCAATGATGTAAAAATTTTCGATCAAGCCCCCTATAAGAAAATGATCGAAGATGGCGCCAAACCCATTCTCTGGTTGCATAATCTATTTACTTGGAAAAGAGCCTGGAAAAAGAAACGCATTGGAGCACTCTTGAGACGGAAAGCTGATGCGGTATTTCTGGGAGAATACCATCTGAATCAGTGCTCGAAATGGATGCCTTTGGGGTCACGCCACATTATCCGTCACGGTGTCGGACAGAATTTCTTCGATATGCCGATTTTAGGCAATCAGAGAAAGCCACAGGCCTTATTCTTATCAAAAGCCTTCCGTGGATTTTCCTCCGTTATGGAGCTTTGGATTAAATCAGTCCACCCCTCATGCCCTGATGCCGTTCTAAAAGCTTATATCGGCAAATCAGAGATCAGGAATTATCCTTATAGCGAAGAGCAACTCAAAGGCTATGGCATTGAAGTCATGGATCGCGCACCACAATCTGTATTAATGGAAGAGATGCAAAAATCATCCTGTTTAATTTATCCCGGACATAAGGATGAAACATTTTGCAATGTCGCTGCTGAGTGCAGTGTTTTAGGCTTGCCCGTCATAACCAGGGGGATTGGCGCTTTGTCAGAGCGTGTGGCCTCAGGTGGGGGCGTAATGGCCCACAACGACCATGATATGGCGCAATCAATTATCCGTTGCATGAAAGACCCGGAATATACTCAAAAACTCTCTGAGGCGGCTCTGAAAACGCGAGACGCGTACCGTTGGGAAAACAGGATTAATGAATGGCTAGATCTCTTTGACGCACTGAGGAGTAGATAAAGCATATTTAATGCTCAGCAACGTCATAGGGAACCAGAATACAAGCCAAGTTGTGCCAAGGTTTGTGTAATACCCGCCGAAATCAACTAGTCCCATAGCGGCGCCAACTGCCAGAAATATGAACGGTGCTGCATCTTTGTGACTTCTAAGGCGAAGAAAAGAATAGTAAGCGCCTGCCAGCAAAGCCATCATCTGTATGATAAATCCGGTTATACCGGTGTGAACAAGTGCACTCAGATATACGCTGTGTGGATGACCGACCTTAAATGCACGTCCGTCAATCTCGACTGGATAGATAAATTTCGTGGCAATGCCATGCCCCAGAATAGGTTTGTCCTGAATAAGGTCGATGGCTTGCTCCCAGATTTGACTACGACCTGTTGTCCCGCGATTTTCAAAATAAGAGTATCCGTTATAAACAAAAGCCCCGACAGCTAAAAGAATAGCAGAAGAAATATAAAGGGTGCGCTTGGTGAAAAATTTTCTGACTGACTCAGAACGCAACAGAGCCGTCGCTATACCTGCAACAACACAAGCGGCGAAGGGGCCTCGGGATTTACTAAAAACAAGAATAGCAAACGGTAAAGATAAAAGAGCCAAGTGGTATTGAGGCTTTAACTTCTTGAAAAAATAAAGATTATCTTTGCAAAAGATCATAATCAGGCAGGCTAATCCGTAGAGAAGGCCACATAGAACAGGATTCTCGCCGCGTCCCCATCCTGATAATCGGATGCCGTCTATAATATTTTCCCAATGGGTCAGCATAAGTCCGACAGAAGTTACGATAGCAGCGCACACAAAGGCAGTGAGGGATGCATACCAATATTGTATATTGAGACGACATAAAACCATAAAAGGGACAAGGGATAAGGGAAATAGCAAAACCATCTTGCTTCTTTGTAAAAGTTTTTCTGGCCTAACGTCTTCAGACCAGAAAATAGAGGCAAAATTTATTGTAAAGAAAGCAATAAGAAGACCTAATACAGGAAGCAAAAAATTCTTGAGGGAGAATTGATCTTTATTTTTAATCAGAAAATAAAGAAAAAACGGAAGAGCCGCATACATCACGTTTCTCTGGGCCGATGTATTCAAAAAGAAATATGAAGCGAATGTCAGGACGTAAAAGAAACCCACAACATATGGAAGCTGAAGATGCTGCTTAATATTCTTGAGGCTGAAGGCATGGGAAATGGCGGTAGTAGAATAAGGCATCTCTGGCATCTTTAGTCTTTATCTGCAGAATTACGGCTGCGTGAAGTTTAAGGGCTTTGTCTTTAATTGCAAGGTATGGGCTAGAACTATACCGTGAAAAGCAATTATTGACATAATGCATATAATCGGGTATTTCCTACCCATGAAAAATATGGACTCAAAGCTCATATCAATGGTTGGGGAATTTCGGCGTATCGCAGCCGAAGAGCTCAAGCCGCGGTTTGGCAAGTTGCAATCTGCCCAAATTCATCAGCATAGCGACGGTAGTCTTTACACTGAGGCTGATTTGCAAACCGAAAAACGTTTGATCGCTGCTGCCGGCAAAATATATCCAAACGCAATCTCGACAGGAGAGGAGCAAATTTCCGAAGATCCACAAGGATTTCTGAAATCTGCCCATAAACAGACAGTTTGGATATTTGACCCGATTGACGGCACGGGCGCATTCAAAAACGGAGACCCAAGATATGGCATGATGGGGGCTTTAGTCGATCACGGGCAAACTATAGCTGGTATTATCTACACGCCTGAACAAGATTTGATGATTGTTTCTGAAAAGGATAAAGGCTGCTGGGTAATGCAAAACGGCGATTTTATGACTGCCGAGCAAATATCTCTGAAATTCCGCCCGACAAGCTTAAAAGACAAAGCACGCATTGCCTTTGCATGTCGAAATCAGGACAGACATTATGAAGAAATTTTGGCTGTCGGCGTAGACGGATATACGCCTAGAAACAATTCCAGTTATGATTATACATGCCTGTTACGCGGTAATATTGACGCAAATTTCTACAGTGAAGGCTTCACCAACCAAGGTCTCGGAAAATGTCCTCCATGGGACCATGCCGCAGGCGTGTTGTGTGTGACTGAGGCCGGTGGCTTTGCCGCGCTCCCATATGCCGCTGACGGTGAAGCATATAATCCGCTTATATGCCATGATCGACTATTGGTCGCAGCAAATCAGGAATTATTCGGGGATATTCATAGGCACGTAAATGCCAGATCACCTGAACTTCTCTCTCCGAGAAGATAATCTTGGTTATTTAAAATTTTTGTATCTGGAATAAAGCGGTTGCTCGGGGGCTGGTTCAGGCAGGAATGTATCCTCTGTATATCTGCTTCCGAGAGGAATAAGGGAAACAATACGTCCGTAAGGATCAATCACTGTCGAAATACCCGTATTGGCAGACCGTACAACCGGAACACCTTCCTCAATAGCGCGATAGATGGCTTGTGCCATATGTTGGAATGGCCCGGGGGATAATCCATACCATCCGTCATTTGTAACATTGACAATCCATTGCGGACGTTCCGGATTGTCCGTTGTGACATGACCCGGAAAAATGACTTCATAGCACACCAAAGGACTGAACGGTGGAACACCGTCAATCAAGGCCGTATGAGGTCCATCGCCTTCAACAAACCCTGTAAAGCTAGTCACAGAACTAATAGGAATGTATTTCTGAAAAGGGATATATTCCCCAAACGGAACCAAGTGGAATTTATCAAATTGATAAACCATTTCGGCATTTTGGTTTAGGGCAATCAGACTATTATGCCAACCGTTTTTATCTTTGAGCAGAGCGCCAGATAGCAGATATGTCTTTTCTTTAAAGTGCCCTAATGCGCCTTTTAATGAATCGCGACCCGCATCAGCATTCAGATGGTGATATGTCATGGCCGTCTCTGGCATAACAAGGACACGAACCGCATTTGGATTTTTGCTGTGAAGATCTGAATCCCGTCTGAGCAAGTTCAGGGATATTCTGAAGTTATCCCACATCAAATTATTATCCCATTTTTCTGACTGAGGGATATTGGGCTGCATAAGCTGGACAATAACATCATCTCGATATTGTGTGGGGTGTTGGGATAGGCGATGTAACCCGAATATATACAGGCCGATTGTAAGTCCGATAGCCAGTGCCAAAACTCCAAATCGGACAAGTTTTTTAGATGTGCCGACAAAAGCAAAGCCCGGAGCGCTCATAATGAAAATGCTCAAAAACGTCAGGAGATATATCCCGCCCACAGAAAGGATTTGAAGCATTGGTAAATGAGATGTCCATGCCATCCCGAAAAGATTCCATGGAAAGCCAGTCAGGATGTTTCCACGCAGATACTCTACAGCCATAAAGGAAATCAAAAAAACTATATAGGAAAGAAACGCACGCCCTGCATGTATCCAACGAGTAGCATAGGTTGCAAGCCCATGAAATATAGCAAGACCGGCGGGTAAGCCACAAACGGCCAATGGATAAACCCATTGATACGGGTTGCCATCTACCAGAAGGGCGTTACCTATCCAATAAAGACTATAAACAAAATATCCAAAGCCAAACGCCCAACCGCAGGCAAATGATTTCCATCTGGCATCTTCGGAAAAGCTTGTAAAGACAACCCAAAGAAATGACAGGGCGATAACGAGGTTATACCACAAATAAAGAGGGCCCATGGCACCGCCACCAATTGCGCCGAGAAGAAAAGCAAAGAAAAGACGTCCGAAGGTTGATGTCGGAAGAAGTTTTACATGCGGGAATGACATGGGCAATCCTGACTAGGCGGTCTCGTTTTGACTTTTCTCGTCGGACTCGGAAACCGCGGGCTTGGGTGGGCGGACGCGAATACGGGTAACACGACGTGGGTCTGCATCCAGTATTTCAAAAACAAAACCTGTTTCTTCATGGGTGATAACTTCACCACGTGCTGGAACGCGTCCTGAGATAGTGAAGATAAAACCTCCCAAAGTATCAGCAACGTCGCGCTCGTCTGCATTAAGAACTTGCCCGAATTTTTCTTCAAAGTCGGAAATTTCAATGCGGGCATCAACGACAAAGCTACCATCTTTGGATTCTACAATTTCCGGTATAACACTTTTGTCGAATTCGTCCTGAACTTCACCGATGATACTACTCACAACATCACCGATTGTAACAAGACCGTCTATCCCGCCATATTCGTCGACGACGAAAACCATTTGTTGACGCGTCTGACGCATCATCATCAACAAATCAAATACAGGCATAGCAGGGGAAACAACCGGTGCATCTCGTACCAATGATTTGACTTCAATTTCTTTTTTAGCAATCAAGGCTTCAAACACATCCTTGATGTGAATAACGCCCACAATATCATCAAGGGTATCGCGATATACAGGAATGCGAACATGTTGCTTTTGCGCAAGAAGTCCCAAAAGCTCATCAGCCGGTGTAGATAAATCGATAGCAACAATATCAATCCGCGGAACCATAACATCTTCCGCAGTGCGATCGCGCAGTTCGAGAATGTTGCTTAAGAGTTGAAGCTCGTGCGATGCGGCACTTTCTTTTGTTCCTGTCTGTGAAGACATTTCTTCAATGTAGTCCTCCAGAACTTCACGAAGAGATTCATCATTTTCAGGTTTTGTACCCAGAAGGTTTTTCAACCAGACAACAACACCACCTGTACTGACAGGTTCACTAGGTTTCGACGTTTGTTGTCGTGGAGGAGAGTCTTTATCGGCTTCAGTCGGCATTTTAAAAATTTAGTCCTTTAATACTACCTGTAATTTATTAAAGATAAGGGTTGGGAATGTCCAGAGTTTTCAGAATTTTAACCTCTAAACTCTCCATTTCCTCGGCTTCTGCGTCGTTCATATGGTCATATCCCAACAAATGCAGAAACCCATGGGTAATCATATGGCAAAAATGGTCATGAAGGCTTTTTTCCTGCTCCACAGCTTCTTTTTGAACCGTTTCAAATGCAACAATAATATCGCCAACAGGAACTTCCCCAATTCCGGCAGGAATATCTTCCAAAGAATCCCAGTCAGGGAACGACAAAACGTTTGTAGGTTTATCCTTTCCTCTGTGATCCTTATTCAAAACTTTGATGGCAGCATCATCCGTGAGTGTAATACTCACCTCCGGAACTGTACCTTTGGGACGGTTAGGAACTTTCGACCAAGCAGCTTCAACAACTTTGGTGACAAGTTTCTTGGCACCTAACTTTGACTTCCCCCATTGCGGTGCGTCGAAATAGATATGAACAATCGGTTTGGCTGACATGACGCTTACTTTGTCTTCTTTGCATCATAGGCATTGAGGATTTTACCGACAAGTTTATGTCGGACCACATCGGCATTCTCGAATTTTATAAAGGCAATTTCTTCAATGTCATGAAGAATGCTCATAGATTCTTTTAGTCCTGAAACTTCACCGGAAACAAGATCGGTCTGGCTTGGGTCTCCAGTGATAATCATGCGGGAATTTTCTCCCATGCGGCTCAAGAACATTTTCATCTGGGTGGAGGTCGTATTCTGTGCTTCATCAAGAACGACATAGGCGTGTGAAAGTGTACGTCCGCGCATAAAGGCAAGCGGGGCAATTTCTATTTCTCCGCGCTCCAGCATTTTCTCAACACGATCTGCGCCAAGAAAATCATTAAGAGAGTCGTAAATAGGGCGAAGGTAAGGATCAATTTTTTCGCGCATGTCACCCGGCAAGAACCCAAGTTTTTCACCGGCCTCCACTGCAGGGCGGCAGAAGATTAGGCGCTCGATAATGCCTTTTTCATACATCTCGACACCAACAGCAACGGCTAGATATGTTTTCCCAGTACCGGCAGGGCCGACGCCATAAACCATCTCTTTGGTACGCAAAGCGTCAACATAAGCAGCCTGATTTTTCGTACGAGGTGAGAGTGAACGCCTCTTGGTGTGAATGGCATTCTTATCATCAATCGCCGGAGAGGTTCTGAGCATAGCAACAGGTTGATCATTGTCTGGCATGGATTTTTTCTTGCCTCCATCGGAAGAGTCAGAAGTCGGGTCAGGATTGGTAAAACGGATCATGGCGTCAATATCGTCAGGAGCAATCATCACAGGTTTCTTTTGATGCGAAACACGATCCCATAAAGATTGGATGATATGTTCTGCCAACGCAACATCTGTGGCATCTCCTGAAATGGAGAGTGTATTCCCGCGGTCCGCGATATGAACTTGTAATGTTTTTTCCAAGTAGGAAATATTGGAATTATGCTCTCCATAAAGAAGCGGGAGCAGGGATAAGTCATTGAATTCAAGTACGGAAATGGCAAAACTCCTTGGTTGCTTGACCTGATACAAGTATAGCAGAAAAGATTAAAATTGGGGAAATAATCAGCAAGAAGGACACAAGAAAAAAGTATTTCCAAACAAATGGTTAGATATTTCCCGCCTGAAATGTATTCAATTTCTTGATCGTATATTCGGGAGATTGAATAAATTTGACGGAGTAATCAATTTTTGGGCGGAAAGTACTGTCATTGAGTTCTGACTGCAAAGTCACTGTAACAGTGCCGTAATTTAGCAAATGCCCCCAACGGGTCTGGCTACACGTTATCGAATGAAGATCTTTGAGATCGAATTCCGCTTTTTTAAAGTTTCCTATTATAAGTTTATCACCTTTCACCTCAATTCTCTCGAACAGGATACGTCCAAGTTCGGCGAAAAAAGAAGTAATCCCGAATAGAATGAGCATGGCAAATAGAATGATATCAGATTGCTTTGGCGAGGCACCATGCAGGATGTCCAGAACGCTAAAAAATCCGATAAAAAGATCTAAAGAAACAACCATAAAAATCGCAGGAATGAACTGTATGCTTGATACAATCAATGCTGCTGGTATATTTATAGTTGTTTTATAAGAACTATGTTTTTTGCTGCTGCGCTTGGGCCTATCAAGAAATGTACTCATGATGAGAATGACTACGCCGCTAATTCATCGTCCGAAATAACAATCTTGCCGTGAAGGGCGGTATTACCTGCACTGGTCACAGCAACGTCAACTATCTGCCCGAACAAACGATCAGGAGCTTCCGCATGAATAGCTTGGTTGTGCTCTGTACGTCCGTGCAGATGGCCTTGTTTCGTCTGACGCCCGTCAAACAAAACTTTAACAGTTTTTCCGACGAATGATTGATTGAAAGCAACGGCTTGCTCACTCAGCAAAGCTTGCAAGGCGTGAAGGCGCTTATCTTTAACATCTTCGCGAACCAAGTTCTGCATATTGGCAGCAGGGGTTCCCGGGCGCGGAGAATATTTGAATGAGTAGGCAAGGCTGTACCCGACTTTTTCAACCAGATTCATAGTATCTTCAAAGTCCTGATCCGTCTCACCCGGGAAGCCGATGATGAAATCGGAAGACAGGGCAATGTCAGGGCGCACATCACGGAAACGCGCCAACATATCCAGATAAGATTGAGCCGTATGTTTTCGGTTCATAGCTTTCAAAATATTATCCGATCCGCTTTGAACGGGAAGGTGCAGATACGGCATCAGTTTTTCACAATCACGATGCGCTGTAATCAAATCATCCTGCATATCGCACGGGTGTGATGTTGTGTAGCGAATACGTGCAAGGCCATCAATATCATTTAATTCGCGGATCAAACGCCCCAATCCCCATGTCTTGCCGTCAGATCCTTCACCATGGAACGCATTGACGTTTTGCCCGAGAAGAGTGATGTCACGCGCACCAGCGGCAACCAATCTTTTGGCTTCATCCAGAATGGAAACAGCCGAGCGGGAATATTCAGAGCCGCGTGTATAAGGCACAACGCAGAATGTACAAAACTTATCGCAACCTTCTTGCACAGAAAGAAATGCAGATGGTCCGTTCACGCCATTTTCTTGGGGCAGCTTGTCAAATTTTTCTTCGGCAGGAAAGTCCGTATTGATAATGCGCTCTTTACCATACGCACCAGTGATTTGGGCAATCATTTCCGGAAGCTGATGATAAGTCTGGGGGCCGAACACCAGATCAACATATCTCGCGCGGGATAGAATGACGTCTCCCTCGGCTTGTGCAACACATCCGGCGACCGCCACAACCATTTTTTCGCCGTTCTTTTCTTTTGCTTCCTTATGTGGGCGAATACGTCCCAAATCGGAGAAAACCTTATCCGTTGCTTTTTCGCGAATGTGGCAAGTATTGAGGATTGCCATATCGGCGTCCTCGTATGTTTCTGTCGGTTCATAGCCAAGTGGACGCAAAATGTCCTGCATACGGCGCGTATCATAGCTATTCATCTGGCAGCCATAAGTCTTGATAAAAAGCTTCTTCTTTTGTGTTGGTGTATCGTTATTGTTCATAGCTTTCCCATTCGGATTGACGGCCTGTTAAACCACGGCTAGAGTGCAAAAATCAATGAAAAATCACGGATTTTAAGACGATGAAAAAGACTATTCTGGCTTTAGGAACCATGTTGCCCCCCGAAATGGCAGAATTGGAAGCCAAATATAATCTGATCCGCCTTTGGAAAGAGGCCGACCCTGAAGCCACCCTGCAAGCTGTAAAGCAGGACGTTGTTGCGATTGTGTCTGCTTTTAACGGAATGCAAGTAACCCGCTCAATTATCGAGGCATTGCCCAATCTTGAGCTGATCTCCCAATATGGTGCAGGCGTGAATAATGTAGACGTGGAGGCCGCCAAAGAGCGCCATATCGCTGTCACAAGTACACCGGAAACGCCAATGAATGATACGGCAGACACCGCACTGGGGCTTATCATCAATACATTGCGCCGTTTCGTTGAAGCGGATGTTTTTTTACGGATTGGTAAATGGAACACAGGCGGCTTTCCGCTTGCGACATCATTAACCGGTAAGAAAGTCGGAATTATCGGTATGGGCCGTATTGGTCAGGCGATCGCCAGACGGTGTGAGGCTTTTGAAATGGAGGTTTCATACTATGGGCCGCGTAAAAAGGCAGATTTACCCCAAACTTATTATGCTTCGGTAGAGGATTTGGCATCTAATGTCGACGTTCTAGTCTGTTCTTGTGTCGGAGGGGCCGAAACGCACCATATTGTGAATGCAACAGTTCTGAAAGCACTTGGCCCAAAAGGAATTGTGGTGAATGTTGCCCGCGGATCAGTGGTAAATACGGACGATTTGTTGGTGGCTTTGTCCAACAAAGAGATCGCGGGAGCAGGACTTGATGTTTATGAAAATGAACCTTCTGTGCCTGAAGCATTAATTTCTATGGACAATGTGGTGCTTCTGCCCCATATAGGCGGTCATACCCATGAAACAAAAACAGGTATGGGGCAATTGGTCATCGCAAATATAGAAGCGCATTTTAACGGCCAGCCGCTCCTGACCCCATTCGCTGCGTGAGGCGCAATTGAAAAATATACTTATATTTCTGCTGGTTGTAACATTTTCTTCAACCGCTTTCTCAAAATGTTATTCCATGAAAGAAGCCGAAGCGGAACAGGGCATACGCATACACTCGGAGCTCATGGTTATTGGCTTGAACTGTCAGCATTTGACTCCAAAAGGCCAAACCAACCTCTATCTGCAATATCAGGATTTCACCAAAAAGAACGCGCATCTATTTTCTGGATATGAAAAAACATTGCTGAGTTTTTACAAGTCTGAAGGTATCAAAAACCCTGAAAAACACCTCCACGAAGTGCGCACTGACTTTGCCAATAAAATTTCGAAAGATGTTGCGATTATGCGCCCCGATTCATTCTGTGCAGCTTACGCACCGCGTATCTCCAAGGCCAATCAGATGGATACGGACAAAATCAAAAAATGGGCCTCGACAATCTTTCCGGGTCATCCTGTGTCCCATGCAATCTGTGCAAAAAATTAATCACATCCTTTTGTCTCCCGTTAAAATCCGTTAGGTTTGCCGAAAAGCATAACCAAAAGACCGTAAGGGGAGACGTTTATCTATGACTGAAGCAACTGTTGATCAGGGCCTGACAGAAATTTTGTCGGAAATCTCGAACGCTATCCAGTCTGTTGTCTTTTGGGGACCGGAAATCGCCGAAGTCAAATTCCCTTTACTCGTAATATGGCTAGCTTTAGGAGCGGTATTTTTTAGCCTCTATTTAGGTTTCCCGAACGTCAGATATTTTGCACATGCCATGCGCTGCTTGGGAAATAAATATGATGAGCCTGATGCAAAAGGCCAAACCTCCAACTTTGAATCACTCTCCGCATGTCTCTCCGCAACGATTGGTCTGGGGAATATTGCGGGTGTCGCCGTGGCCATCTCATTGGGCGGGCCCGGGGCGGCATTGTGGATGATGCTTCTGGGTGTTTTCGGGATGGGATCAAAATTTGCCGAAGTGGCTATGGGGCATAAATACCGCCAATTTCCTGATGAAATGCGTCCCGAAGAAGTCTCGGGCGGGCCTATGTATTACCTGAGAGAAGCCTTTGCCAGATATAACATGCCTATGGTTGGCAAGATCATTGCGGCTATCTTTGCGGTGACTGTCATCGGAGGTGCGTTGGGTGGGGGGAATATGTTCCAATCGAACCAGCTCTTCGAACAAACTTTGCGTGCAACAGGCGGTGATGCAAGTTTCTTCGCGGGTAAAGGTTGGCTCTTTGGTCTAATTCTGGCTGTAGTCACTGGGGCGGTTATCCTTGGGGGATTAAAATCCATTGCCTCTGTTGCCTCTAAGCTGACCCCTGTTATGGCGATCCTCTACACAATTTGTGGGTTGATTGTAATCGGAGTGAATTTTGAAAATATTCCGAATGCAATTTCTACAATTGTGGGTGCATCATTTACGCCTGAGGCAGGCCTCGGCGGATTGGTAGGAGCCATTATCGCGGGTGTCAAACGTGCTGCATTTTCAAACGAAGCAGGCTTGGGAACCGCTGCCATTATTCAAGCGTCAGCCAAGACAAACTTTCATGTCCGTCAAGGACTTGTAGGAGGGCTTGGACCGTTCTTTGATACGGTTGTTGTGTGCACCATCACGGCTTTGGTTATTGTGGTTTCCGGTGTGTACCAGCCAGGACAGGAAATCAGTGGTATTGATTTGACGTCACGTGCCTTTGAAACCGTTATCCCATGGTTTGAATATGCTTTGCTTGTGTGCGTTGCATTGTTCGCATTTTCGACAATCATTGTTTATGCCTATTACGGAGAAAAGGCGGCAGGGTATCTTTTTGGAGATAAATTGTCGGTTGTTATGACATACCGCATTCTCTATCTGGCATTTGTTGTCCTGGGTGCATCAGCAAGCCTGAGTGTTGTCATTGATCTATCTGATGCGCTTTTCCTCTCTATGGCTGTACCAAACTTGATTGGCCTTTATCTTCTGGCTCCTGAAATCAAACGTGATTTAAATGAATATCTTGGTCTGATGGGCGAAAAGAAAGATTTATAGAAAATAAGGAAAAACCCTTTCAAAAATCCTCTGAATAAAAGTGAATAATTCGCCTTAGAGTATTGAGTCCTAAATCAAAACGTGCCAGCGTCAATTAATTCCAAACACCAATTGATGAACACGGAGCGCGTTGCTCATGACTCTTATTGCCAAGAAAGAACAGGACATTTCTGTTCAGGGGACATCTGCACCTGAAACGGACTTAACTGCACAGCCTCCTATGGTCGGAAGCCATGTTTATGCAGGTGCACAGCCTGTTCTGAAAAACTGGAAAATCTCTGCACGCCATGCAGATCAAGATGATCTTGCGACGATTGAAACTGAATCGGACGCAGATGCAGACGCTCAATTGGAAGAACCGGTTACCTCAACAGGAGGAGACGAGCCGACGGGCGGCGCACCAACACTGAGAAGTTTGAGTGACAGAAACATCCGCGCAGCAAGACCATCAGCTCCATACTGGTTGCAAATGTCGCAAGCTGTTGCCGTGTTCTTGACTGTGTCATGGATTACCTACGCAGGGCTTTATATTCTCTCCATTCCTGGCAGCATCAAATCAATCACAACATCCCCTTTGGCTATGGGATTGGTCTTGGCATGTGTCATGACACCTGTCGCAATGTTGTGGCTGTGTATA
>QKCR01000082.1 GCA_003245575.1 Alphaproteobacteria bacterium
TTGGGATCCTCTATTTATTTTACATAGTTGCTATATCAAAATTTTTCATAAAAAAATAATGGAAATTGGAAATATTTATAAAAATTAAGGGCATAGCAAAACTACAAAAAAATATGAAAAATAATAAATGTCTAATTTTTTTGTTCAGATGCGAAATAATAAATGCTATAGAAACAGGGCAAAATACATTGAGTAATTCTTTAAGGAGCAGATTGTGCAAATGAACTTAGCCGCTCGCGTAAATGGACGCATATTAAAAAGATTTATGGCGTCAACGGCCGTTTTGACACTAACGGTTGCGGCGCAAATAACGCAAGCGCAAGCTGCTGATTATACGTTGCCGACCAACCCGGCAGTTGTCGGGGGAGTATTAAGCATTTCAACCCCTGTTGCGGGTGAAATGAATGTTAATCAGATGTCTGACAGAGCCGTCATCAACTGGGATAGCTTTAACATCGGGACAGATGCTCGCGTACAATTTTTCCAACCGACCAGCAATTCGTTAGCCGTCAACAGAGTGGTGGCAGGTGTTAGCCCAACCCAAATTCTGGGTGAATTGAAAGCCAATGGCCGCATCATGGTATTGGACCCGAACGGCGTCATGTTTGGTCCTGGTTCTGTTGTGGATGTTGGCGGTATTGTTGCATCCTCAGGAAACGTCAATGACTTAGAAGTCTTGTCAGGAGCATCCGTTCTAACATTATCTTCATTCGGCACTGGCTCGGTTGAGAACTACGGATCAATTACAGCGGCAGATAGTGGCTTGGTCGCTTTCGTGGCTCCAACCGTGAAAAACGCAGGTCTCATTCAGGCTAACCTTGGCAAAGTCGTCCTTGCAGCAGGAAATGAAACAGCGACAGTTGACCTCTATGGTGATGGGCTTGTATCTTTGGCTTACACTGATAAGAATGATGCGCTTCTTTCCGAAAATACAGGAACGATCAATGCACAATCAGGAAAAGTCCTGATGAGCGCTGCTCAAGCCAAAGACGTTGTAGATCAGGTCGTCAACATGGGCGGTGTGGTTAATGCAACATCTGCATCTTTGGTAAACGGAAATATCGTTCTCTCTGCAAAGACAGTCAACGTCAAATCAGGCGCGAATGTCAATGCTGTGAGCACACAAGTTTCGGCTAAGACAGCTAATCTGGCGGCAACCATCGGTGGCGCAGTATCCGGCGCAGCTGACGTAGTGAATGTTCAGTCTGACGCAGCTAAAATTAATCAAGGAATTGCAATCGTTTCTGCGGGGGGCACTGTTAACGTGGCCGCAGGCACATATAATGAATCAGTAACGGTGAACAAATCCGGTGTCAGTTTGCTTGGTGCAAAAGCCGGTGTGGCAGTGACAGACGGATCAAGAAATGCTGGCGAATCCGTTATCACACCAAACTCTCCGGGCGTGCTTGTGACATCAAACGGCGTAACCGTTGACGGTTTCACAATTACAGGTGCCGATCAAGGAGTTGATGTTGTCGGTGCAAACGGCGTAACCGTATCCAATAACATCATCAACAATTCTTCCCTGAGCGGAATTCATGTTTCATCTTCGAATGGGGCAAATATATCAGGAAATCTGATTAATGGATCTGTGTACGATGGTATTCATATCGAAAACAGCAATAATGCGACGGTAAGCGGTAACAGAGTATTTGCCTCGGGCGTTGCGGGTATTCCGAACGAACGCGGGAACGGCATTCTGTTGTCTCACTCGAACAACTCCGATGTGCTAAACAATACGATTGACGGGTCTTTGTGGGATGCAGTGAAAGCTGTTTTCTCCAACAGCCTGACCGTTCAGGGTAATACCATGAGCAATGTTGTTCGCGCTGGAGTGTCTGTCGAAAACTCATCGTCAGCAGTAATCGATGCTAACAACATGACCAATATGGGCATGGTGGGTGTTTGGTCAGAAAACAATCCTAATGTGCAGATTACAAACAACTACATTGATGATGCTGGCAGTTACTACGGAATCTTCCACAATAACGGAAATAATGCCACGATCACCGGAAATACGGTAACATCTGCTGACATCTACGGAACATACATCCGGAATTCAAACAATGTTGATTTTGTTTCCAACACAATCAGCAATACCGGATCAGATGGTGTTTTCGTTCAAGATAGCAATAATGTTGATGTATTAAGCAACGTCATTTCGAACTCCGGTATCCCCGGTATTCCGAATGAAAAAGGAAATGGTGTTCTTTTCTCGAATGTAAAAAATTCGACGATCAGCAATAACACGATCTCCGGCTCCTTGTGGGATACGATCAAGGCAGTGTTTTCAAATAATCTGAGAGTTGAAAATAATGCTCTGAGCAATGCCACACGCTCTGGTGTGTCTGTTGAAAACTCGGCATCTCCATGGATCGCAAATAATACCATGACCAATATGGGTATGGTGGGCGTCTGGTCTGAAAAAAACAGCGCGGCAACCATTCAGGGGAACTACATTGATAATGCTGGTAGCTACTTCGGAATCTTCCACAACTATGGTGACAATGCGTCGATCACCGGAAATACGGTAACATCTGCCGACATCTACGGAGCATACATCCGGAATTCAAACAATGTTGATTTTGTTTCCAACACAATCAGCAATACCGGATCAGATGGTGTTTTCGTTCAAGACAGCAATAATGTTGATGTATTAAGCAACGTCATTTCGAACTCCGGTATCCCCGGTATTCCGAATGAAAAAGGAAACGGCATTCTTCTATCGAACGTAGATAACTCTACGGTCGGATATAACAATATTTCCGGTTCTTTGTGGGATGCAGTGAAAGCAGTTTACTCTGACAACCTGTCGGTTCAGGGCAATACCATGAGCGATATTACCCGTTCAGGAGTATCTGTTGAAAACTCGGCCACGCCATATATCTTTAACAACACCATGACCAATATGGGTATGGTGGGCGTCTGGTCTGAAAAAAATACAAACGCATCTATTATTGGAAACACGATTAACGATGCGGGCAGCTACTTCGGAATCTTCCACAACTATGGTGACAATGCGACGATCACAGGAAACGTGATTACGGCAGCAGACCAGTATGGTTTGTATGTTCGCAATTCATCAGATCTGGATATTGAAGGGAACACCTTCATGAATTCAGGAATTGACGGCGTATTCCTCAGAGATGTCGGTGGAGTGATAAACTTTGTAAACAACACAGTGTCTAATTTTGCAGGCGCAGGTGTGCGTTTGCAATCTACATCCTATCCGCTATCTGTTCTGCTTTCGGGTAACAACATTTCCAACGCTCTTGGAACAGCATCTTATGGTGTTTTCCTGAACGGTGGTCCTAATTCTTATGTTCGTTTGGAAGACAACACAATTGCCAACAACATGGAATACGGGTTGTATGCTGTCTCAGGTGAGATTGATCTGACAGGGGCCGCTAATACAATCCAGAATACGCAAATTGGAATGGCCTTCTATCCTGTTGGGGCGCCGATTGTCACAACAACGGCAGCTGCTCTGGTCCCGCCGTCGGACTCATTGAAACTGACAGGGGATACTATCGGTGAAACACATTTCATTGATCAGGCCAGCCTGTTTGTTGATCTGGGGCCAAACGCTTTCTTCCCGGGTGGCGCGCCAACCATTCTCGATGGTATGAACGCAACATATACACTCGGTGGAACAACAATTGATCCTGCTTCTGTCGGGTACGTAACGCCTGCACAATATGCAACATTGGAAGCGATGATTAACCACTACGTGGATTCTCCTGACCGTGGGTTATTCTTCTTCAATATTGATACGCCTCCGTCACCAATTACACCGCTCTCGATCACAATTGATCAAAGCAACGTTTTCAACCAATTCCCTGATGCGCCTCTCGGACAAGGTGGCGCAGGAGGACGATTGACGATTACGGGACTGCCGTTCGTAACACCGAACGGGGGGCGTCCGGCACCTAACCGTGGGAACGCACCTGTAAATTTTAATGACATCACTCCGGCCGCTGGGGGTGATGATCAAGGCGGACAAGCATTTAACGAGGTAACTCCGGCAGCGGGTGGTGAAGGACAACAGGCCGATGCGTCCTGTTGGGCAGATGCCAATCGTGCACTAGGTCAGGGAAGTGCAGTTTCTCTCGATCTCGGTGGCGACGCCGACAAATTGTTGAATGACGCCGCAAGTTGCGGATCAGCCCCGACGATCTAATACAATCAGCTCAGGGCAATTAAAACGCCATAAAGAGAAATTAAAAAGGAGCCTAACTGGCTCCTTTTCTTGTAAGCAGAACAAGAGGTGTTTTGATAAGGATAATCAGATCACCCCATAAGGACCAATTGCGGACATACCAGCTATCCCAGTAGACACGGCGACGGAAACTGGTTTTATTTCGTCCGCTCACCTGCCACAATCCCGTGAGACCGGGGCGAATGGACAGATAGTCTTTCAAAGTATTCTCGTTAAAATACCCGGTCTCGTCTTCAAGAATCGGGCGTGGACCGACAAGGCTCATATCTCCGACAAAAATATTCCACAATTGCGGCAATTCATCCAAAGACAGCTTACGGATCAGGCGGGCGGTTTTGGTTGTCACACGCGGATCACGTGGCAATTTGCGGTATGTTTCCCAATCTTGCTTTAGGTCGGGATTGGCATCCAGATACTCCTGAAGGAGATGGTCAGAGTTCGGCTCCATAGACCGTAACTTCCAGCAATGGAAGAGCTTGCCATGACGACCAATCCGTTTACCGCCATAGAATATACTACCGCCTTGGCCTTCGATTTTAAGGCAAGCGCCCAGAATACCGATCACGGGTCCCGCAACTAACAAGGCCGTTCCGGAGGCTAGAATATCAACGCTGCGTTTGACAAACATGGAAAGAGAAAAGCTCAAGACTTCAGGAGCCGAGCTGCGGATATGCAGCATGACAACATCATGGCCAAAGAAATATTTAGGCTCCATCTGATAAAGGTTGGCACGGCTGAGAGACGGAACAATTGAATAAAGTGTTTGCTCATCGTTGAGGACTTGCAAGACAGCCTCGCGGGATGTGTCGCGGAAAGCGTCGAGAGACACCACATAAAACTTGTCAGGATTGTTCTTGATAAACGGCTCTAACGCGTCGCTATCATAAACAACATGAATATGATCGGTCGGGAAAGGCATGTCAGACAGAGTAAATTCGAAATCCTCTGCCGAGCTGCGAATGAAGATGGTTTCTGTTTTGTATCCTGTCCCAATATCTGATGCGAAAGCAAACAGTAAATCTTCTGCCGTTGCTGCATCACTGACGATAACGGTCGGGACATACCAGCTCTTGAATTTTGCGGCGATATTATAGATGGCAGCGCGTGAAACGAATAAACCGACATAAACCATCGCCCAATAAAGAGCTATAAAGAGACGGGATTCATAGACCTGCAAGCTAAAACTGAGAAAACCGTGAACGATAAAGGCAAAGATCACAATCTTTGTGATGATGCGCACCTGTGACCACCAAGGGGTACGGTTGGTATAAAGACCGCGGCTCCATAAAATGACAGAGACGACAAATCCTAAAACCAGATGCAAAGTCTGATGGGGCTTGTATTGCGTAATATCATATTGAGGATCGGGAAGAATAGACGTGCGGAAGAACACATAAACTTCCTGGGCAATGTATTTGAAACCCGAAAAAATGACGGCATCACAAAGAATCATCGCCCCTGCAATCCACAAAGGGAGCAACAGGATGTTTTTAATGGACAAATCGCTGCGGGACAGGAGCTGATAAGGCATGGGACCTCAATCAAAAGTTATTTAAAGGCACAAGATTATGGGCTTTGTAATAGCCTTATTCTGCGCCGCATCGCAACATCTTTTTTTAAAGTTATGAAAAAATAGAGTCAGGGATATAGGCTATAGGCCACTTAGAGGGGGTCCGTACGGCGAATTTTTTCCATAATGAAAGAAAGGATGCATCCGCCAAAGAATCCGAAGACCAGAAAAAGGATCGTGAGGTAGCGCTCGGCGCCTATACGGATATTTTCCTCGTGGGTTGCAAAAACAACGCGGATACGCTCTTTTGCGCCCTTTTCGATGGAAGGTCCGGCCTCGTCTCCCTCGATAAAGTCATACTTGGCAGAAAGAAGAGATTGGTAGGAGGCCATCAGATCACGGCTATAATCAACGGCAAAACCTGGATCGGGCGCGTAAAACACGAATTTCAAATTCTGGGGCGCCATAGCAAAGGGCACGATGTCAAATTGAAGGGACATAACGGTACCCGGATCGTAACGGTGCGCATAATCCACACTTCGCCCGATATAGCTGTCATATAATTTTCCTGTAAGGCTGGTATCCATTTTAAAGACGGCCTTAAAACGTTCCTGCTCCTCAGAAGAAAGTTTATAAAAAGCGGCATTGGTCACTTTTGTTTTAGGGATCGCGGTTAAATCCCGATAAAAGTCGGAATGCGGATTTTCGACGACAAAGGCGGATTGGGCGACATAAGGGTTTTTGATCAGGCTGGCAACTGTATAGCCAAACAAACCGCACAGGATCATAACCCCAATAATTAGGGATTTACGATGCCAGACAAGACGAAAGAAAGAAGACATTAGAAAATACGTTCGCGAACGATGAGCGTGTCACCTGGAAGAATAGGGGTCAGATCACTGGCATTCATCCGCACCACAGAACCGCCTTCTGTTGTGCGGTCTACCAACAAACGGCCTTGTGCGGCGCGCGGAGTATACCCTCCGGCCAAGGCAACAATCTTGAGACTGGTCAGGGATGGTTCATAAGGGTAAGCGCCCGGAGAATTAACTTCACCCAGAATATAAACTTGTCGAAGGGCAGCAATATCAACACTGATAAGTGGACGGGACAAATACCCGCCCTGAACAAAAGCCTGACGCAGTGTATCTTGCAATTGGGCTTGGGTCATGCCACGGGCGGCAACTTCGCCGATCATCGGCAAGGTGAGGACACCGCGTTGGTCCAGCATATACTCGCCGCTCAAATCCTCTTCGCCATAAACGCTGAGTTTGATCTTGTCCCCGGAATTCAGAAAAGCAGGCTGGTTCGCATCAATCGTATTCGGGGCATCGATATCCGATGCACCCGGCACAGCGCAAGCACTCAGAGCCAGTGGCAAGGACAATCCTGCAACAAAGAGCAAAGTCCGAAGAGAAAGAAATCTTGTGTCACTCATACTGGGGAACCTAACAGAAAGCTTGAGAATTTTCTCGGATATTCTATGCGAGAACTGGTTAACAAATCAATAGCCTATACCTTAAACCTTGTAATAGTCCTTGTACCACGTGACAAAGCGGTGCAGCCCTTCTTTCAAAGAGGTCGAAGGCTTGAAACCTGTAAGCGCACTTAAATCTGCGACATCGGCGAAGGTGGCATAGACATCACCGGGCTGCATCGGCAGCAAATTGCGCTCTGTTTTATGACCTGTTTCGGCTTCGAGGATGGAAATCATCTCCATCAAATCTTCCGGCTGGTTATTTCCGATATTAAAGACGGCAGCTTTCGGGCCTGCGTCCGGAGCGGGGGCTTTGGGCATTAAACGGACAATTCCTTCGACAATATCGTCGATATAGGTGAAATCCCGCTTCATATCGCCATGATTATACACATCAATGGCTTTTCCGGCATAAATGGCCTGCACAAACTTGAAATACGCCATATCAGGGCGACCCCAAGGCCCGTAGACCGTGAAAAACCGCAATCCTGTGGACGGGACATCATACAGATGAGCGTAAGTATGGGCCATCAGCTCGTTGGATTTCTTGGTGGCGGCGTAAAGTGAGACAGGATGATCTACACGGTCAGCAGTTGAAAAAGGCACTTTTGTATTTGAACCATACACCGAACTGGAAGACGCATAGAGCAGATGCTTGACGGGATGATGGCGGCATCCTTCCAGAATATTCAGGAAACCGACAATGTTACTGTCGATATAGGCGTGCGGATTTTCAATGGAATACCGGACTCCGGCTTGCGCTGCTAAGTGAATGACATATTCGGGTTGTTCATCGGCAAAGAGCTTTTCCATACCCGCACGATCCGCCAAATCGAGCTTGTAGAATTGAAAATTCGGAAGCTGCGCCAGAATGGCCAAGCGCCCTTCCTTAAGGGCGGGGTCATAATAGGCATTAACATTGTCCATCCCGACGATGCGTGTATCAGGAAAATCTGCGCACAAACGCTGGGCGACGTGGAATCCGACAAAACCGGCAGCACCGGTCACAAGAATGGTATTTTTTGACATAACAAAAGACAAAATCTGTTTGGTTTGCTCGAAATGGGATGAGCGCACCATAATGCAAAATACGTCATAAAAACAGTATTTTTTGCACATGCAGCAATGCTTTCTTGACTCGACAGCCCGCCCCCTCATAAGGTGCGCGCGAATAAAGAAAAATAAGCAAAAGCCATAGGAGGCGACCATTAAGATTCTTCATGTTGTTCGTCAGTACGACCCGTCAATCGGAGGTCTGGAGTCTTACGTTAAAAGCATGGCAACCCGTCAGGCAGCAAAAGGCCATGATGTCGAAATTCTGACGCTCGACCGCATCTTCCATTCCGAACATGGAGCATTGCGCGGGGAAGAGATTATGGGACCGTTGGTCGTTCACCGCACATCCTTTGTCGGCAAACGTCGCTTCTTTATTCCGTTGATCCATCCGAAACTTCTCAAGAAGTTTGATATGATCCATGTGCACAATACCGATACATTTTTTGAGTATTGCGCAATTTTCGGAACCTTGTTCAAAAAGAAAATGGTGGCGACAACGCATGGCGGGTTCTTCCACACCAAGGATTTTTCAGCAATCAAGAAACTCTATTTTAACTTGATTACAAAATTCTCCTGTAAAGCCTACAAGGCGCTGTTTGCGATCAGCCAGAATGACTTCAATACGTTTCAGGGTATGAATGACAATTTGTTGTTTATGCCGAATGCGGTTGAACCGCTGGGGAACTACCTGACGGACGGTCGTGATTATATGTATTTCGGTCGCCTCGCTGCGCATAAGGGTGTTGAAAACGTCATTAAGGCGTATGCGGCTGTTGTCAAAAAAACCGGAACACTTTCGCGCCTTCATATCATCGGCCCTGAATGGGATGTCAAAATCGCGGACCTCAAAGCCTTGGCAGAAGCCGAAGGTGTGGCCGACCGTGTCATGCTGCACGGGCCTCTCTCGCAACAGGATTTGCAAAATATCGCCAAACAATGCGGCTATTTCGTTTCGGGCTCAACCTACGAAGGCTTTGGCATGTCGATGATCGAAACCATGGCTGTCGGCATGATCCCTCTGGTATTCCCGAACGAGTCCTTCAAAGAACTGGTTGGAAAAGCAGGCGTTGGGGCCTGTATTGACTACGGCGCAGACGTAAATCTGGTGGCTGACCAGATCATCGAAGCCCAAAAGAATGTTCGCCCTGAAGACAAAATTAAGGCACAGCAATTCGCAGGCCTCTATTCATGGGATAAACTTGTGGACGCAACCCTCAAAGTTTATGAGGAATAATCAGGTAAGCATGGAACTGACCACCGCGACAAATACTGTAACTGATACTCCGCCGGAACAACCCGATCCGCGCGATTGGTTTGTCGCACCTGCAGTATTTCTGGGTGCCGCAGTCTTGTATAACGCGTTATTGGCATTTCTGAACGCCCATGTGATGTATGTCTCAGAAAAGACGGTGATGGTTGTTGAAGGGATTATCGTTCTGGGAGGCTGTGCCTACATGGCGACAAAGCTGAAATTTCTCAGAAATTGCCAACCGATATTCCTTTTTCAAATTACCATGTTGATTATTTTCTGTGGCGTGACCATTCTCAGCGAATATCTGAACATTAAGGCCTTCCGCGACATTTTTCTGATAACGGTTTTTACCCTTCTGGGAACATTGACCAATCAAAAATCTATTATCCGCTTATATACAATTATTGCGGCGATAACATTGGCTGTTCTGTTTTTGGAGGCCTTTGCAACCGAAACTTACGCCATGATTTTTAACCCTGCATCCTATTACGCGGCAACGCGAGGACTTGAAAATCCGGATTTCAACGATACAGGGATTTTCTTGAACGCGATGAGCTTCGAAGGGCGCTTTTCTCTGGGCATTATCAATGTATCTCACAGAATATCGTCTATCTTTATCGAACAGGTTTCTTTGGGGGCCTTTGCCATTGTTTTGACCATGTTCACAAGCCTGTTCTGGGCGCAGTTGGGGCATAAGGCGCGTGCATTGATGATCGTGACAATTTTCATGATTGTGGCAACAAACAACAGCCGGACAGCATTAACACTCTGCCTGATGTTCGCGGCAGGCCATTTCATCTTCCCCAAACTTCCGCGTTATATGCACATGATATATGTACCGGCCATTCTGATAAGTCTGGCACTTGCCTATAATACATCAGGATGTGCCGGAGGGCTTCCGATCCTATCGTCCGATGATTTGAAAGGCCGCCTCAATCTGGCATTTTGTACCCTGTCTTATATGGAACCGTCTTATATATTCGGGGCAGGGTCGGAAAAGGCCCGCACATTTTGGGATAGCGGATATGTCTATCTGATATACGGACAAACTATTTTCGGATTTCTTGTTTTATGGTTTTTTACATCCCTGTTGGTCAAACCGGATAAACCGCAGACGATCCGCCTTAATCACTACCTGAATCTGATTATATTTTTGAATATCCTGACCAGTATGTCCTTCTTCTCGATCAAGGTGTCTGCCCCTGTCTGGTTTATGGTCGGGTATTTTTATCAAGCACAAATCAGTTCTAGAATCAGGAACGAAAACCTATCATGAACTATTTCCTTGATGAATCTTCTAATAGAAAATTCTCCCACGAATTGCATGCCCTGCGTGGGGTGGCGGCTTTGCTCGTCTTTTTTGTGCACTTGCAGAATCGGGCTATGACTGCATTTCCGGATGTAACTATACCCTACCTATTCAACGGGTCTGCGGCTGTGACCTTCTTTTTTGTACTATCCGGATTCGTGGTGGGGATGTCGGTGGGGCGGATATGGGGGAAAAAACTGTTTCTGGCAGAATACGCCGTACGGCGTATCTTTCGTATTATGCCGTTGATGATTGTGATGACCACTCTGGGCGGAATATATGTTTATTTTATAAATCCGTATATGAAGATCCCAATTTATGAAGAATCCTACGGGGAATTTTCGCCGATAAAATGGGTTGCCGGCTATATCGGCTATTCTATGAAGGCAAATCCTCCCTCATGGTCGATTTTCGTCGAACTGGTCGGGTCCGTATTGCTGCCGTTTTTTATCCTCGCGGGACGCAACAAGGCAACAATAATCGCTGCCGGACTGGTTCTGGCGGGACTCGCAACAATAGATACAATTGATACCCAACATAGATGGCATTTTTATATGATCTCGTTCTATGCGGGCCTGTCTGTTTTGTATTGGGGAAAATCTTTTGCGCAAAGAATATCGCGTCTCGGACCATTATGGTTCTGGGCATTGGTCGGTATTCTGGCGCTGGGGTTCTACCTGCCGCGACCTATTATAGGTACGGATATGTACGGAAATCCGTGGATGCCGCTTTGGGAAACGGCAACAGTCACGCCGCTTGTTGCCCTGATTTATTACGTACCTGAATATTTTACCCTTCTCAAAGGAAAGATATTCCGCTTCTTCGGCGACATATCATTCAGTCTCTATCTGACCCATTATATCTTTATTTTGATGATGTATAATGCCTTTATTATGATCGCCGGTGTCAGCCTGACTGTTGTGGCACTCTATCTGGCGATCATTATTCCGCTCTCGTTCTTATTGGCGTATCTCAGCTACACATATCTTGAACAGCCATGTATTGGCTTGGGTAAAAAAGCGATGAAGTATGTCGAAATATCTTTATCGAAGAAAGAAAAACAAAATGTCTAAAAATACCGCACGCTTTGATGTTCTCGATTCATGGCGCGGTATCTGCGCTATGATAGTTATGCTGGGTCATTTTCTGACATTCTTCCGCAATGAAATGACATACGGGATTGTAGTGGCCAATAACTATTTATGCGTAGATTTTTTCTTTGTTCTCAGTGGATTTGTCATGGCATATACCTACTGGGGAAAGATTAGAACCGCAGCAGATGTGGCGCGGTTCACGGTTGTTCGCTGGGGACGGATATATCCGTTGCATGCTTTTATGTTGGTGCTGTTCTTGGGGTTGGAATATGCGCGTTCTGTTGTGGAAGGCGATGCCATGTTTTCAGGAATTTATAAATCCCTCCCGACTTATATCGGCAATATTTTTCTCGTCCAGGCTATGGGTGTATTTAACCATGTATCCTGGAATATCCCGTCCTGGAGCATCAGTGTAGAATTCTTCACCTATATTGTTTTTGCAGTATTGATCCTGCTTGTGGGAACAAAATACCGCAATATCGTATTCGGGGCGATAATAGTAATGTCACCGATTGCGTTGCTCTTGCTGGGCGGTCGTTATGAATGCGACTACACTTATGATTACGGATTTCTGAGATGCTTGACGGGATTCTTTGCCGGAGTTCTGACGTGCCGTTTGTATCAGCACTCCCGCGATAAATTATCGGCAATAGGACATAATCATGCAACATGTCTTGAAGCCATGATGTTGCTTGCCGCATATCTGTTTTTCCGGAATGTGGATAACACATATCTGTCATATATCAGCCCGCTCTTGTTTTCGGTGTGTGTTCTGGTATTTGCGCTGGAAAAAGGAATGATCAGCAGCTTTCTGAAGGCGCGGCCTTTCCTGTATCTCGGGGCCTTGTCCTATAGTTTGTATATGACACATGCTTTTGTTCAACGCGTGATGGTAAACGGTATAGATATTGTCGAAAAACATGTTGGTCTCGATATTGTCAAAAAGAGCGTGAACCTTGAAGACCCGAGTGACGCCGCTCCCTATTTTGATGTCTCGATAGCATCCTCATGGGGACTAACCGTTGTAATGGTTGGTGCCGTGGTTGTTTTCTCCACTTTGACATACTATTTTATCGAAAAACCGTCTTACAAATGGATTAAGAACCGTGCTGGTCAATAACATCATCCGCCCGATTTACCGTACTTTACGCGGAACCGTGCTGCAATCCTTGCTGCCGTGCTCGCACGCTGAATTTAACCTTGACCGAAATTTTGCCATTGAAGTGATCGGGTTCTTCGAGAGCTTCTCAGGCATTGGTGAATCCGCAAGACTCTGCGCAACTTCATTGAAAGAGGCAGGATACAAGGTAAAATGCACAAGCGTTGAATCTGTCTTCCGTAAAAAATCCGATGCGCCATGGGTTTTTGAAAATGCCCCCGCAGACACGCCAATCGGGACGCGTATTTTTCACTTAAACCCGCCGATGATGCCGCCTGTTATCCTGTCCATGGGGATCAAAGATTTCCGCAAGACATTTAATATAGGCTACTGGGCGTGGGAACTCTCGGAATTGCCTAAGGAATGGGTGCGCGGCATTCGCTACATGAATGCGATCATGACTCCGTCCGATTTTACAAGCGGGACAATTCGTAAATACACCAATAAGGCGGTCGAAACCGTTCTTCATCCCGTTTCAATTGATAAAACAACGATCAATCCCGATATGCGGGCCAAACTGGGGATAGCACAAGATAGCTTGCTGTTCTCGACAATATTCAGCTTTGGCTCGGCAATGGAACGCAAAAATCCCGAAGCAGTAATTAAGGCCTTTCAAACGGCCTTTACGCCACAGGACAATGCGGTTCTCGTACTGAAATCCAATTCAGGATCACCGGAAAACAAAACCTCCCTCGAAAGATTGTTCGGCGAACATAAAAACATTCGACTATGTGACGGCTTCTGGCCGCGCGAAGATACACAAGGACTAATCGCGGCGTCTGATTTATATCTCTCTCTTCACCGCTCCGAAGGCTTTGGCCTGACAATTGCCGAAGCCATGTTGATGGATGTGCCAGTCATGGTCACAAACTGGTCAGGAAATACGGATTTCTGTACAAAGGATAATGCGTTCTTGGTGGGCTATAACCAAGTTCCTGTGCGCTCCACCCACCCTGAATTCAAAGGGCTGGGCAATCTGACTTGGGCAGATGCAGATGTGAATGAAGCCGCCCGCATTCTACAAGATATCAAATCCGACCGCACGAAATTGGATCGAATGAAAGAAACAGTCCGCACGTCAACGCAACAGATTCTTGATACAAAAAGTTATAAATTCGGACTAGAAAAATTGAAGTAACCACAGGTGGCCGAATTTACTTTTTCAATAAGATTTTATTGAGAGTAAAGCTCAAGGACGTTTTAAAAAAGGGATGAATAAATATCTCTACCTTTGAAACAGTATAGGTGAGTATAAAGGTCGTAATAACAACGATAATCATCGCAACAGTCGCATGAACACCTAGCAGCACTAGTTGATAAAGAAGGGCGCTACCGATTACGGCATGGAGTAGATATAGAGGGTAGGTCATAATACCCATCTGCCTGATTATACTGAGGGTATTAGAATTGAGTCTGGAGACAATTGTTAAATTATTTTTTACAAAGTAAATAAATATGCCTAAGGAAAACATCCATATGGTCATTAGTGTAATATATCCTGTTATATCCCATGCATCATGTGTATGTCTAAGAAATTGGACAGAAATTTCATAACAAGAGCCAACAAATGCAATAACAGCAGGGAAAAATACTTTAAAACCAGAGCCTTCAACAAAATAAAGATACAAAAGCCCCCCAAGTGCAAATTCGCACCCATGCCTCAATAAGAGCAGGTCTGTCACTCTAGAGTTTATGAACCAAATCTCAGGAGTATAAAAAGCTATAATGTTATAAATAAAACTAATAACGGCAAGAAAACATATAACATAGAAAAATAGAGACCATTTCCTGAACAGAAGAATGAGCCATATTAGGCCATAGAACATAACCTCGATACAGAGTGTCCAGTAAGATCCATCAATATATTCTCCGAATGGTATAAAGAACACGCTACGTATATATCTCTTGATAATTGAGAGAATATCGCCATCATTTACTAACAGGGCAACAAAAAATGTGATGCTGGCGCATAGAAACGCAGTAGGGACTAGTCTTAAAAAGCGACTTTCAAAGAACTGTCGTGCACTTCTTCCGGATGCGCTAAGTGAGATAACAAATCCTGAAATAAGAAAAAATATCTCAACACCTATCCATCCGAATTGGGAAAGTGATCCTGCTATAGGAAAAGAGACAATACCGTGAGTAAGGCGAAAGGGGGTATGTCCTTCTGAGCTTGTAAGATACAAAAAGTGATATAGCAAAACAAATAAGGCAGCAGAAAATCTCAAAAAGTCGAGTCCGACGATCTGACGTGTTTTCGAAGAGCCTATATTAAGCATGTCTAATAAACCTTTGTGTTTAGGATTGCACGCTTATACAAGTTATGAAATACAGAGTAAAGTTTAAAACAAAAAAGGATAATATAATGCAATCGCGAGACAAGTTTATCGACTTTTTAAGATTTATTGGTCTCGCGCTAATTATTTTTGCCCATGTGGAACCGCCTTATGCTCTGTTTCAGCTTAGGAATTTTGATGTTCCATTGATGGTTCTGGTTTCGGCATTGTCTTTTGGAATTTCCTACAGGCCAGAGACATCGCTGTTTCAGTATGTAACCACTAGATTCTTAAGGTTGGTTGTGCCGGTATGGATTTTCTTGACGGTTTATTTTTCGGCTGTCTTTTTTCTGGATAGCGCTTCGGAAGATCTGACTAAATCCACAATATTCAGGAGCTACGCTCTTTTAGATGGTATTGGATATGTATGGATCATACGTGTATTTCTTCTTGTGGCTCTGATTGCGCCATTTCTCATGTCTTTAAACTTAAAAATAGAAAATAACCCAAAATATTTTGGAATATTAGGGGTGGCTCTTATCGCATATGAAGCTTCTGTCATCGTGACAAAAGAAATGGAGCTTGGAAAGCTATTCGAATACGTATCATATATTGTCTATTACATGGTACCGT
>QKCR01000043.1 GCA_003245575.1 Alphaproteobacteria bacterium
CCTTCCCTGTTTGTTTTCTGGAGCAGATCCATTCCAAGAAGGTCTTGGGTAGTCTTCAGTTCTCAGTTGCTCCATTTTCAATCATTTTTCAGTTCTGAACAGATACCGCGATGTCTCGAAATTTTAAGTTGACGGTGTGGCCAGCCTGTTGAGATTGGCAGTGCTAGTGTACACCTTACTCTGCGCCCAAGATTGTTCAGAAAAGCGAAACCACTTCTATTCGACTTTTTTCTTTGAATCGACAAGAAGGATGGGGGATAATATAGAGGGCAATATTAATACGGAACCTGATTGTCGTACATTCTTTGCAAATTTCATGAGTATAAAATATCAGTAAATTCAAAACACTACATCACTGAACGTTGCTTGCGAAATTTTTCAATGGGGAGGGGACCATGAAGAAATGGACAATGCTTCGGCCTGGATATGTTTTGAAGAGTAGAGTTCTTTTCTGTGTATTATTCTTTTTTAGCATCGTATTTCTTTTTGGAAAGCCAGCTATTGCAACCCCTGTCTTGGGTGTGCAAAACAACCAGACCTACTCCATCCTCAAAATTATCTTTGGGTTATATGCAGCCGGTGACGATACCACTGGTGATGATTCTGAGTTGCAAAGCATCGTACTCGATACGGTAAAAATTTGGGAAAATGTAAGCCAACTGTCACCCAGCGCAACCTGGCCTCATCAAGATGTTCACCAATATCCGTGTCCAGACAGTCCGGATATGACTTTTTCCTACAGCACGACAACGTCCTATACAAAAAGCTATTCAACCACAACCAGTACAACTGTCACAAGCTCTCTCTCATCTGAGTTTTCCGGAATCGGCAGTTCCCTGGAGGCGTCCTACACGGTTGGCTACACCGTTGGCACTGCAACGAATCACTCTAGCACGTCTACCATCGAGTTTGGTCCTTTCAAAGTGGAAGCAGGCGGACGCTATGATTTTTATCTGCGTGACTATTGGGTGACCTATAGCGGAATATATAGCTGGTTTGAGGACACCACGGGTTTTGGTGGGGTTTACCACGACGATCCCTGGAGTGTGACTGCACTTTATAAGAGCGATTTTATCCCCGTTGAAACAGCAGGAACGCCTTGCCCGCCTGTTCCGGAGCCATCAACGATGTTGCTTTTAAGTACCGGACTGGCTGGAATCAGCTTGGTACGGCTACGTAGGAAACAGGGGGGAGGGCTGAAACGGCAGTCCTAAGGAATAGTAACGGACCAAATTCGGTTTCTGAATGCTGGGCATTTCGTTCGTTTTGCTGGGGGGCAGCCAATTTAATGGCGGGCATGTGATGTCCGCCATTAAATTGTCATTTCCACATCGAGCGTCTTATCATTCTTTCTCTGCACGCGAAGTTGACCTTTCTATTGATTTAGACACAGTTCTCAAAGCCTAACTCAAAACAACCTGCCTGAAATCTGACATCATCCATAACAGTTGTCACCCGCAAATCGAATCTTGGCTAACCTCTACTTTGTAGTTACTCCATTTCTGATCAATTCTCTGTTGTTACAGATACCACCATACGATTGTTCGCCATAACTTCGACGCGATGTTTTTCAATAAACCAAGACACTCCCTGTTATCGGCAAATCAAATATGTACTATTGATATTTTTGCGAATTGTGCTATGTTAGCCGACCGAAATGTTCTGGAATAAACTGTATCAATTGGACCGCTAACTCAGCTGGTAGAGTAGGCGACTCTTAATCGTCAGGTCGTGGGTTCGATCCCCTCGCGGTCCACCAATAAATAAAGGCACTTACCGAATTTTCGGTAAGTGCCTTTTCCTTTTTTAGGGTACACCTTAGATCAATAATGTTCTATTTAATCGCTCGGAATCTGTTTGACTCTCGTGTGCCCTTTCTTGGGTAATGTTTACTTGGCGGTTACTCCATTTTGGCATATTTCCTATGAGACCTGAAGTTCCAACCCGACAGGATAAGGCGTACTTGCTGATTTCGTTAAATGGTTAACATTGCCAGTAGCCTTTACCAATGCAGCAACGGGAGTACCAGCAATCTCACAGTAGGAGTCCAACCTCGCTGATGATAATAAAAAGTTGTATATCTTTCAAGAAAAGATGTATTATATATTGGTACATATCTTGTAACGGAGGATCTGATATGCAGAGAAATACTAGTGTAACTTTAGGTGATCATTTTTCTAATTTTATCAAATCGAAAATTTCTCAAGGACGTTTTGATAATACTAGCGAAGCTGTTCGCGCAGGTCTGCGTCTTTTGGAGGTTGAGGAAACCAAACTGGAAGCGTTACGAGCCAAACTGGCCGAAGGTGAAGCTCAGCTTGATAAGGGGCAAGGGGTTGACGGTCAATCCTTTATGGATGAATTGATAGGCTGATATGACCTATATTCTTTCTCCCAATGCGCAAGAGAGCCTGCGTAACATTAAAGCCTATTCACTTGAAAAATTCGGTAAAGAGCAGACTATCTCGTATTTAAAGCTGATTGAGAGAAAGCTTCGGATGATCGCAGAAAGTCCCGATATAGGTCGGAAACGGGAAGAGATCAAAAAAGGCTACTCAAGTTTTTTGGCCGGTTCACATGTTATTTTTTACCGCAAAGCTAGAAAACACATCGAAATTATTGACATACTGCATCAAAGCATGGACCCTTACCAACACTTGGAGAAATAAAGCTATTCTCCCCTGTCAGATTTTAAAAATTAACATCAACCAGACATGCTGTAACCTGTTGCTTGTCAATGATTCACGAACCAATGACAGGAAATGAGATCTTACTGGCATCGTCTTCCGGCTCACGTATGCCCTTGTCTTGAGACATCTCTACCTTGCGGTTGCTCCATTTCTGAACAATTTCGTATAAAGTTTTACCTTCCCTCCCACAGAACATATCAAGCATTGGTTGCACAGAACAGGTTGAATAGCCAATGTTCAGATCAGTGAAAATCGTATGCGCCAGAATTTTTTATCTTCTTTGTGACATCTATGTCTTGATCAGATAATTATATTTCCAGGGATTTTTGGCTATAGACTTCTTAAATATTTTTCTGCAATTTTGAGAAAGGAAGATAAATGCACATCCTATTTGCTTTGCTCTGTCTCTGTGCGGTGATGGTAATGATCGCCCTCTATGTTGGTTTTGCGTATTTTTTGTACATGATAATTCGTTTTGCTTTGGCGAAGAGACAGGCAAAGGTCGCAATTGGATATGACGAGGAGCCAGAATCATTTTGGCGGCCTGTGGACTATAAACGCCTACGTTCCGCATTTATTATAGTTACTGTGGCCTGTATCGTAGCCTATTCTGGCCAGCGCATGAAGTGGTTAAGTAATGACAATGCCAATCTGAAGGCCAAGGAATTTTGGGTTGTCGGCCAAGTCCTTAATGGTTTTCGGCTAACGCTGTCCTCGGTAATCCACCCTGATGTTTATATAATGTGGCCAGCCACAGGTCTTCAACGGCTAATTTACAGGTTGGGCACCTCTCTGCTTCCGCAGAACGATGGAGAGATTGGCGTATGGCAAAACTCCTGGTTTAACTATCACTACTGCCGGAAAGGCCGGCGCAATCTCGGCGTGAACACAGGTGAATCGTCCTACAAAATGCGACAAATTCTCGACGAATGGTGGTTTTCTCTCGAAATGATGGGGGCAAATCCTTTCGCAGACAGGCAAATGGAGGAAGAGCATTACTTGCGGGATTATCCAACTCTGGCCTTCTGGTACAAAATGTATGACGGTTTTTATACCAAAAAGTTAGTCGCTTCCGATGCTCGGATGGCTGACATACCGGAACATGTGGAGCGATATCGAAAACTGAGTTCATGGTTGTGGGATTTGCCGGCCAAATGGCGGTCTTCTGCCAAGGCACAGGAGTTTAATACTGCGCATCCAAAGGTCGTAGCGCTGACACAAACTGCGCTGATCGAAACACTTCAGGCTCTTATTCTTGGCGAGATTCATGAACGGAAATTTGGTTGTAACAATGAGTCTGTAGAACGTTATGTCGCTGCCCGTAAGGATTTCATTGAAGGAGTTGATGGCTCTCCCGCCTATGAAAAAATGAGAGATCACGAACAGGGGAGAAGGTTGTGGGTGATTGCAATAGATTCGTTTGGTGCCCGATCCACCAAATATGTACTCAACCATTATTGCGGGATCGAGGTGGCAGGCAAAGAGGATAACAGTAAAAGAAGATATGTTGATGTCGGCAAACTGCATAACCGAACGCCTGACGAAGAAGCAAACCATTATTCAAAGCTTGGTTATCAAGATGAAGTTGAAATACTAGAGGAGCAATTCAATGGGCGAT
>QKCR01000117.1 GCA_003245575.1 Alphaproteobacteria bacterium
GAGCCCCGCAGAAATAGAATGCGTTTCAAATATCTGTCCGTCTTTGTCTTGAAGCCCGAGCGTTTTCATGCCGTGAAGAACCGCCGTCACACCTTTGCACAACACAGCGCCGTGTTTATCGGTATCAAGCCCGTGTCCTCCCGGTTCAACACCGATGAGCTGAACATCCTTATCATCCATAAAGCCGCTAAACAGCCCCATCGCATTTGATCCGCCCCCGACACACGCAAGCGCATAGTCAGGCAAACGCCCGATTTGGGCAAGGCATTGCGCGCGCGCTTCACGTCCGATCACTTCTTGGAATTTCCGAACCATCGTCGGGAAAGGATGTGGCCCTGCAACTGTACCCATGACATAGCTAGTCGTCTCGCATGTTGCGATCCAGTCACGCAGCGCATCGTTAATCGCATCCTTCAAAGTCTTGCCGCCTGATTGAACGGCAATAACTTTAGCCCCAAGCAACTTCATGCGCTCGACATTGGGTGCTTGGCGCGCAACATCCACCGCGCCCATATATACAACACACTCCATCGAGAGCTTCGCACACGCCATAGCGGTCGCAACACCATGTTGCCCCGCACCTGTTTCTGCAATGACACGTGTCTTACCCATGCGCTTGGCAAGAAGAACCTGCCCGATGGCGTTATTGGTTTTATGCGCGCCGCCATGCATCAAATCTTCGCGTTTGAAATAAAGATCAGCGCCATACGCGCGAGACAAATTCCCCGCATAATAAAGCGGCGTCGGGCGTCCGCCCCAATTCGCAAGAATGGAAAGATACTCCTGCATAAAGTCGGGGTCAGCCTCCGCCGCACGAAACGCCGCAAGCAATTCATCCAAGATAGGCATCAGCGCTTCAGGCGAGTAGGTGCCTCCATACTCGCCGAAAAAACCGAAATCATCATTTTTTAAGGTCGCCGTCATTTTATCTCCTAGGGGAGACCCTTTATAGCGGGAAAATATCGGTCAAGCCTAGTGTTAAGCTCCATAAATCGACAAATGTCCGCCGAAAATGGACGCTTTTGCGAGAACGCCCTTAATAGTTCGTTTGCCGCTTTTCGCTTTTTAAAACTGCGGATATACGCCTCGATAAAACGGCGATAGCGCCGCTGGGCATAGAGATAAGAACGAATATCCCGCCAATAGCGCGAACGCATCCCGTGCTTCAAAGCATTCTGCGAAGAGTTACGTTTACCATCCTCAGTCCGTGGCCCCGTGGCCTTCGTCCAAGGCGCCCACCTTTTGATGGCTTCCCGTTGCTTTTGTTTCTGCTCGTCTGTCCATACACGCATCCGAACAATATAGGAATAAATTCACAATAATGCAAGTGAAACGAAAAGAAAAACCCCCGAAGCAGTATCGGGGGTTTTAAATCTTTATCTGAAGATAAGATTAGGCAGCGCTATTCAGGCTAGCCAGATCAATCTTGATGCCAGGACCCATGGTCGAAGACAAAGCCACTTTCTTGATGTAAGCGCCTTTTGCTCCGGATGGTTTTGCACGGTTGATCGCACCAACGAAGGCACGAATGTTTTCTGCAAGTTTAGCGGCTTCGAAGTTTGCTTTACCAACGCGAGCGTGAACGATACCTGCTTTTTCAGCACGGAATTCAACAGCACCGCCTTTGGAAGATTCAACTGCCTTAGCAACGTCCATAGTAACAGTACCGAGTTTCGGGTTTGGCATCAAACCACGTGGACCCAGAACTTTACCGAGTTTCGCCATCAAAGGCATCATATCAGGAGTAGCAATACAGCGATCAAAGTTGATAACGCCTTTTGCAACTTCTTCAGCGAGGTCTTCTGCACCAACAATGTCAGCACCGGCTTTTTGAGCTTCTTCAGCCTTAGCACCTTTAGCAAACACAGCAACGCGAACAACAGCACCGGTTCCGTGAGGAAGCTCGGTCACGCCACGAACAACCTGATCGTTCTGACGTGGGTCAACACCCAGGTTCATAGCGATTTCGATTGTTTCGTTGTATTTGCGTTCTTTTGCAGCGGTCAGCAAAATGGCAACAGCATCTTCGACAGAGTACAGTTTTGTACGGTCAACAAGAGCATTTACTTTTTTGGTTTTCTTAGACAATGCCATCTTAACCCTCCACAACTTCAATACCCATGGAACGAGCAGAACCTTCAACCATCAACATGGCTCCGGCTACGTCATTCGCATTGAGATCTTGCATTTTTTGGTTAGCGATTTCTTCAACCTGTTTCTTGGTGATCTTCGCAACAAATCCGTTCTTACCAGGAGTCTGAGAAGCTTTTTGAATCTTCGCAGCCTTCTTGATGAAGTAAGTAACAGGAGGAGTTTTCATGATGAAGGTGAAAGAACGGTCTTCGAACACTGTAATAACAACAGGGATCGGCATACCTTTTTCCATGCCTTCGGTTTTAGCATTGAATCCTTTACAGAATTCCATGATGTTCACACCATGTTGACCGAGAGCCGGACCAATTGGTGGAGATGGGTTAGCTGAACCAGCAGCAACCTGTAGCTTGATATAGCCTTTAACTTTCTTGGCCATGATACAAACCTTCCTTAGTTAGAGTTGAAAGGGTTGTGGTACGGTTCGATCTGGCTCCCAAAAGAGGGGAATTTGACCGACAACCTCCCACAAAACTGGCCTGTTTATAAGGAATCTGGCCCCCAAAGGCAAGGAAATAAACAATTGACATAATGATTTTGTTCGCGTATAAATCCCCAATCAGGAGAAAACACAATGCTTAAGAAAATTTGGGAAAATTCGGCACGCAACTTCACGCAAGCCGTAAAAGATGCAAAACAGCTGGATTGGTTGGATTTAGGCAAAAATACAGGATTGGCCTTTGCGGCGGTTGCCGTAGGAACTGTAACTATGACCTGTGGCGCAACTGTATCAATGCTGCGTGATGTCATTTTCGCCAAAAAAGTGCAGGGAACTGACCCGAATAAGGACCCGAGTACAGGCCCAAAAATATAATAAAAAGAAGAGTGTACATTATTAAAAATAATGAGAGGGAGGGTGTTATGCCACTTTATAAAGCAGCAGGAATTTTGATGGCGTCACTCGCTATCGCAGCCAATGACAGATTAATAGACATTCCGTCAGAGCCAGCAATGCGTCAACCAACAGTCGATACAACAACCGTATCAGGTGAGCTTGTAAAAAAACCCATATCGCTAGATCTGGCTGGCAGCGCAATAGTATCAGGTAAGCCTGTAAGAAAGGCTATACCGCTAGGTCTATCTGGCGATGCAGGGCAGTGCTTTCAGACATCAGGTAAAGCACCATGGGAAACGATGGACCCGAAATGTCAGAAGCAAGAACCAAGGGTTCAGTCAATCTCTAAAGGCCAAATATATCTTGAGATTCATAAGCTCTAATAAAAAGGCGGGAAAAATCCCGCCTTTAAAATTTTAATCTGTCCTAAAAAAATTAGAACTTGATGTTTGTTCCGAGCATGATTGCCGTAGCATTCACATCATCTACACCGGATTCTTCAATATCATAGTAACCGATAGAGCTGTTGAAAGTCATGCCTGGACCGTAGGTGTAGGTAGCACCGACAGAATAACGGTCAAAGTCGATATCGTTGATGGAATTGTCTTTGTTGTAGTAAGACGCTCCATAAACAACTGAACCCATCGTGTAATCAACACCGACGACTGTGTAAGTCACATCATCATCAGCATCACCAAGATCATCTTCCTGATAAGTTACACCAACACCGAAAGCACCGATGTCAAAATCAAGACCGATGTTCCAAGCTTCACGATCTTCAGCAGTGCCTGTCTCGACTTGAGCCTTGGTATAGCCTGCACCAATGCGGTAGGTGAAGTCTTCCATTTCGTTTTCGAAACGAACAGCTACATCCCAAACATCGCTGGAAGCTGTTGTATCATCAACATCAGAAGCGTTACCTGACAGAGCACGTGAAGAGTCGCCGACTTCAGGAGTGTATGAAATACCAGCCTGGAAACCGGAGAACATTGGGGAGATATAAGAAATCTTGTCAGATTTCGCAGACACGTCATGATCGTAATCTGTCTCGCCGATATTCGCAGCAGTCAGGCCTGCAGCAGCAAAGTTAACAGGGTTGAACAATTGCAGACGACCGTCAACATTGGTGTCAGCAGCAGGAGCAACAACTTGCATGATATATGGAGTACCATAAGTCGCACCGAAGTTGACACGTCCCCAATCGCCTGAGAAGAAGATGTATGTTTCATCAACTGTGAAATCATCACCAACATCAACACGACCTTCGATGTGTGTTCCGACGGTCAAGCCGTTATCAAGTGTTGTCTTACCGTCAAAGTGAACTTCTGTCTGACGCAGGATGTCAACGTTACGAACGCCTGATCCTGTTGCTTCGTCTTGGTCAACATAGTTGACGTAGCCTTTGAAATAGCCACCGAGTTTTAATTGAACGCCTTGAGCATCTTGAGCCTGGGCAGGGTACGCAGCCAAAACAGCGCCTAAAGCCACGCCGCACAGCATAAGGTTTTTCATCTCTTGTCTCCTTGAAATTTATGAAATGACAACGCGCATAAAATTGATACGAATCGTCAATTGATAAGATCATCGCGCGTTTGATATTTCATCGTCAAGGAAGGTGCATTGCAGCATGTAGGGCTTTCTGCAAGTTGCATTCTAAGTGTTGCCGAGACTCCACAGAATAGCCGAATTATAACAAGTCAAATAAGGGATTATCCCTTGAGTTTTTTCATAAACGAAGCTATTTCGCCCTGCAGCAGAGCAGATTGTTCTTCCAGAGTCTTGGAGACGTGCCGCACATCTTCGGAGGCCGTCAGCAAATTCTGGGATGAATCCTGAACATCCGCGATGTAATTGGAGACGCCTTGCATGTTTTCATTCGCCAGAGAAATATTACTGGAGATTTCATTACTGGCAGCCCCTTGCTCGTTAATAGCGGATGCAATCATCGTGGAATAATTACTGACGGATTGAATGCTTGACGCGACAGAGCGTATATCCTCGGCAGCCTGATCCGAAGCGGCGCGAACCTCGCCGATCAATTGTGAAATTTTCTGCGTAACATTTCCGGTCTCATTTGCCAGATTTTTAACTTCGCCTGCAACAACCGCAAAGCCGCGCCCTTCTTCACCCGCGCGCGCAGCTTCAATCGTCGCATTCAAGGCCAAGAGGTTGGTTTGTTCTGCAATCTGGTGAATCATTTTAACGGCTTCCTGAATTTCTTCGACAGAAGAGAGTAAACTGGAAACACGATCTTCGGCACTCTTCGACATGTCGGCAACCGCGACGGAAGTATCGGCAGCCTCATTCGAGTTGCGGTTAATTTCTTCAATAGAAGCAGACAATTCTTCGGTCGCATTCGCAACTTGCGCAACGTACAAAGTCGCTTTCCGGGAATCCTCGAGAACGGAAGACACGAGACGGGAGTTTGTATTGGCAATATCCGATGTCTTGTTGGATGACGATAAAACCATATTGGCAGTTGTTTTGAGCCTATTTGAAATATCCGTTAATCCGCCTTCAAGCATCGTGCTGATCGGGCGAACCACTTGGCGGTGCAGAGAGATATAGATAGCGCACAAGGCAATAATCATCACCAAAATTGAAAAGGACACCTGAAAAGCCGTCACATTAAAAGACAGGCTATTGACTGATTCCTTATCCCAGATCAGAGCGATATATCCGATGGAGGGAGAATCCGCCGCATCCGGATTAACCACAGGAGTCATCACCGCAGCCCAATTGCGGACTTCGATCTCCAAAGGAGCGGTTCGATCAGAATTTTGAAGATAGGTCGCGATAAATTCTTGTTGGGAGTATCCCGGGACATCATGAAGGGCTTTGTCAAGCAGGACAGTTCCTTTCGCATCATACACAACAGCAGAAGCAAGCTGCCCGTGTGTAATGGTCCCTAGATTTGTAAGACTGTTCTCGAGAATATCCGCTTTCTTCCATTTCACAGCACCATAGGATTGTGCGGCAATCATCGAACTCAGAGTCGTAATGTTATTCTTGAAAGTCTCGTTCACACGGCTGCTGAAATAATTGGCCTGAATGAACGTGGATATTGTCATGACACAGATAATGGTTAATGCCAAAGTGGTCAGAATTTTGGCTGTAATAGTTCTGTTTCCCAAAAAGATCATATTTTTTTATCCTTGGCATTAACCTGTTTTTATAAAGCTGAGTAAGTTCGGTGAAGGGAACTACTCGGGCAAGAAGTCAGCATTGATGGAGACGGTCACCGCGCCGACAACCGCTTCTCCATCCATCAGAGGAAAGCTCAGCTGGCGGGTATAGGCTTGCGTGGATTCATCAAATTTGATGTCGCTGAAATCAACGCTCCCTGCACCTGCACCGTATGTTTTTTGCCATTTGTCTTCATCCCCTTGCCAATAGTCGGATGTTTTGGAGCTGACGCCGACATTGAGGCCTTTACCGTCCATAACAAAAATCTCGGCATAGTAGGAGGCGCCGTCTTCAACAATCTTTTTCAAGGCAGTCGATGTGGCATTATTCAGCACAGGATCGATAACAGAGGCATCATCGGCTTGCCATTTCTGGTCAAGCTCGTCAATTTTGGCCTGATCGTAGCTACCGGTTACTTCATTTTGTGCTTTGACCGCATCAATAATTTCCGGAGATTGCGCCCAGGATTTAATGCGCTCGTCATAAATTTTTTGGGCGTCGTTTTTGTCAAAAGCGAAAGCGGGGCTGCTGAGACTTGTTGCAAGCAGAAGGGTAAAGAGAGTGGTCTTATTCATCTCGAAATCCATATGGTCAGAGTTGTGGGGAATACGCAGTAAGAATTACTGTATCAGTAAAAAAGAAACGGGTAGTTAACTATAAGAGATAACGACCCGTTTGATAAATATTTTTATTACTTAACGTAAGGTGGGGCTCGCAAAAATGCTGCCCCGCAGCATAATATCCGATATTATACTTTCTCGACCTGCCCGTATTCCAGCTCGACCGGCGTTGCACGTCCGAAGATGGAAACAGAGACTTTCAAGCGGCCTTTTTCTTCGTCGATCTCTTCAACAAGACCTTCAAAGCTCGCAAAAGGACCTTCCATAACTTTGACTTTTTCGCCGATGTCGAAGGAAATTGCCGCGCGTGGTTTTTCAATGCCCTCTTGCAGTTGGGTCATCAGGCGGGCTGCTTCTTTTTCACTGATCGGGGAAGGGCGGTTACCTGCACCAAGGAAGCCTGTGACTTTCGGGGTGTTTTTAACCATGTGCCAAACTTCATCGGACAGATCCATTTTTGCCAGAACATATCCAGGAAAAATTTTCTGTTCGGAGTTCACGCGCTGTCCGCGTTTAATCTCGACCACTTCTTCTGTCGGGATCAAAATATCTTCAATACGCTCTTCAATGCCCTGCTTCTGGGCCTTTTCACGGATAGCTTCGGCAACTTTGCCTTCAAATCCTGAATACACATGTAATACATACCAACGTGCAGCCATTTTATTTTCCTTTTCCTCTTCCTGAATGAAATCCGATAATGTGCGGGGTCCGAATTATCCGCCTAGGCCCAAAACCAGTCTGACAACAAGCGCCATCAACTGATCTGCCGCGAACAAAAACAAGGACGCCAGAATAACCATGATAAACACAGCGATCGTGCTTGAGGTTGTTTCTTGGCGGGTTGGCCATGCGACTTTTTTAGCCTCGCTTCTAACCTGCTTGAAAAATTCCATCGGTGCAATTTTAGCCATGTTTTACAATCCTTTTTAAAAACCTGTTCTCCAACCGACAACTCGTAACCGCGCGGGGCGTTTTCAACAAGTTGTAATTTAGGGGAGATGTTGGTTTTCTACATCTCCCCTAAAGAAAAATCAAGACTTATTCCGGAATAATCCTAGAAACATCCGCCAATTCTGAAATGACGGTCCCCTGTGCTAAAACAGATCTGGGGAGCTGGCTGCACATAATAACGAGGCGCAGGCTGGACATAAATGGGTCTTTGAGGGGGGTAATATCCGTATTCCCAATCATATCGCGGCTGTACGCGCGGAACGATGATGACGGGTCTGTCGCGACGACTATCGCGGAAATCCCGATAATCCCGATAGTCGCGACGATCATGTCGATCCCCACGGTCCCCACGATCATGTCGATCACGCTGCTCATAGCGATTATCGCGACGATCCGGATTGCGACTTTCCCAACCCTCTCCATGAGCATAAGCTGCTCCGGCAAAGGCAGTGCTGGCAATTAAAGCGGGAACAGCTAACGCTTTGGTAAATTTCTCGATCAGGGACATGAGGCCCTCCTGCGGGTAAAAAATCATGGAATTATTTCGCAAGTAATCTATGTCTCCCAATGGGAAAAAGCAAATTTCCCGTTAATATCCCGACCAACTCTGCATTCGCCTCTATGATCGGGGCAGAGCCTTTAGTATGATTCCCTCCGGCCCATAAAGGCCAAGGTATTGACGATGAAGAATAAATTATTAATTGTAGGGTCATTAGCCATTGTTATGGCAACAGGAGCGGGGGCGGGTGCCTACCTTTTGATGCCGCCGACAGTGGAAACCATAACACCGCAAAGAGGCAAGGCCGTCGAAGCAATCTATGCAACCGGAACGGTCGAACCAACGGTTATGATTCCGCTTGCCCCGAAAACAACGTCCCGCCTGACGGAAATTCTATCCGATGAGGGCGCCCATGTCCGCAAGGGCGAAGTCCTCGCCAAATTCGAAGATGATGATTTGGGCGCAGTGATTGATCAGATTACGGCGCAGGTCGAACTGGCAAAAAAAGAATTGGAACGCAAAGAAAAGCTCTTTCAGCGCAAATTTATCGCCGCAGATGCCTATGACAACGCCGTCTCGAACGTAGCCGTTGCCGAAGCTGCGCTGAGAGAAGCGATTGCCAAACGCACATATATGACGATTACGGCACCCGAAGACGCCACGATTATCAAGCGTGACGGCGAAGTCGGCGAAACGCTTACAGCCAATGATCCTGTCTTTTATCTTTCCTGCTGCGCGCCAAACAGAATAAGTGCCGAAGTTGATGAAGAGGACATCGTACACGTCAAGACAGGCCAGAAAGTTTTGATCCAGTCAGATGCCTATCCGGATAAAACCTTCGAAGGCAAGGTGACGGCAATCACGCCGAAAGGGGACCCTGAGTCCCGATCCTTTCGTGTGCGCATTTCGGTTCCCGAAGATTTTCCGTTTCTGGTCGGGATGACCGCCGAAACCAATATTGTCACCAATGAAAGCGATAACGCGCTGTTGGTTCCTGTAACCTCTGTCGGCAAAAAGAATATGGTCCAGATCGTCCGCGGAAATGAGGTCCGTCTCGAGCCCGTCAAAATCGGTGCAGAAGGAAAAGACAAAGTCGAAATTCTGGAGGGATTGACCGAAACGGATAAAATCCTCTCCATATATAAAGACACGCTGGAAGACGGGCATAAAGTTCGGGTGAAAGAGGCAGAATAATGCGTCTGCTGTTTTTCATTGCAACAAAACACTTACTGGCCAGAAAGCGGCAAAGTATCGTCTCCCTTATGGGGATTGTTTTGGGCGTGGCATTCTTTTTGGCAATCTCATCAATCATGCAAGGCTCTGAAGCAGATTTTATCAAGCGTCTCGTCGATAACTCTCCCCACATCACAATCTCGGATGAATTCAGGAATCCGCGCGTCCAACCTGCCGAAAAATTTTACGGCGATGCCGATGTCGTCGACATTTCCTCCGTCAAGCCTCTGACGGAAACCAGAGGCATCAGAGGGTACCAGAAAATTCTGGCCTACCTCGATCAGCAACCTGATTTGGTATCATCCCCCGTTCTTTCGGGAAGTGCGATTATCACCTTTGCTGGTGAGGAAAACGGTGTCACGCTCAACGGAATGATCCCTGAAGAAATTCACAAAGTCTCGACCATCGAAGACTATATGAAAGAAGGATCTGTTACGCGTCTCGTCTCGAACCCTGACGGTATGTTGATCGGTCAAAGCCTTGCCAAACAACTCTCGCTATCTTTGAACGATACAATCTCGGTCGCGGCGCAAACAGGCAGTGTCAGAACATTCAAGATTGTCGGGATTTACCAGACGGGCCGCAGTTCCTATGACCGCAGGCAAGTCTTCGTAACCCTCAAACGGGCGCAGGCTTTATTCAACAGAACCAATCGCATCAATTCAATCCTGATTAAAATGGATGACCCGAATACGGCCCTGACACGATCCAAAGAGATTGAAAACACAGTCCGTTATAAATCCGAAAGCTGGCAGGAACAATCCGAAGATTTGATGAACACATTAGCCATCAGAAACATGATTATGTACTCGGTTGTGAGTGCCGTTCTTTTGGTCGCCGCCTTCGGAATTTATAATGTGATTTCGACCGTCGTCATGGAAAAACACCGCGACATTGCCATTCTGAAATCTATGGGCTTCCCGTCAGGAGATATTCGCAAAATCTTCCTAACACAAGGTGTGCTATTGGGAATAGCAGGCAACATGGCCGGTATCCCGATGGGCTGCGCTTTTATTCTGGGATTGCAGCAAATCAAATTCCGCCCACCGGGAAGCTCCGAGCCGATTACCATGCCCGTATCATGGGACTGGGAACAATTCGTGATTGCCATTTCTTTTGCGATGTTTGCCTCCATACTAGCCTCGTTCTTACCGGCCCGCAAAGCATCGCACGTCCAGCCTGTCGATATTTTGAGAGGGGGATTATAAGATGTTGCTCAGAACAGAAAACCTTGTGAGAACCCTTGAAACCGAAGCCATCCCGGTGACCTTGGTAAAAAATGCAAGCGTCGAAATCAGGGAAGGGGAATATGTTGCGATCAAAGGCCCGTCAGGGTCAGGAAAGTCATCGCTTCTCTATTTGCTGGGATTGCTCGACCGTCCGACATCGGGGAAAATTTTCTATCGCGATCAGGACATCTCCAATTTTTCAAATAACAAATTGGCAAAGCTGAGACTGGAAGAAATGGGATTTGTCTTCCAGTTCCACTTCCTGTTGCCTGAATTCACGTCCCTTGAAAATGTCATGATCCCGATGCGTAAGCTTGGTCGGTTATCCGACAAAGAGATAAGATCAGGAGCAACACAAAGGCTGGTCGAGTTAGGTCTCGAAGATCACATCAATAAACTGCCCAGCCAGCTTTCGGGTGGGCAACGCCAGCGTGTCGCTATTGCGCGCGCTCTTGCCAATAACCCGAAACTGATTTTGGCGGACGAGCCGACCGGAAATCTCGATACACATTCCAGTGAAAATGTGCAGGAAATCCTACAGAATTTGGTCAAAACTCACGGATGTTCGGTCGTTGTCGTGACACACGACCCAGAATTCGCCAAACGCTGCGACCGCACGATTACTATCGTGGATGGTGAAATTGTATCTGGTAATGAGCACGCTAGTAAATATACGGGCTAATGAGATTGGAAATCTGCCTTGATAAAACAACAAATGAAACTTGGTATGCTAAGTGGCTGGCAAATGACAAATAATCTCTGAGTATAGGGATTTTATATTCGTCTTTCGGAAGTTTTTTTCCACCAAAGAGAGAGTTAGTTTTCTTCGCTATAGCTTGTGCAGCCGCCGAAAATACGCTGGATAACCCGAGTGCGGCTAGTGTAGGGACAGCAAATTTGGCAAAATAAGGGGCTGCATATTCTGCGCCGTGAGCTATAGCGCCATATGCCCCGGATGCTGTTAAAAAAGCCAGACCCAATTTGGGGCCATATTTATCTATTATAATTCTTTGGGTAGTTGCGCCAAAATAAACGCCTCTGCTTACGCTGATGGCAAAAGAGGAAAGTGTCTGATTTTGTGCCAAGTCTTTTTTCATGGCGAAATCTATCACCGAACAATAATTATGTCAATTATAAAATTACACAGAGAATTTGATAAAAGTAAAGCATACCAATACGTTGCAGTAGCTTGGCGCAGTACGATTACTATCGCGGATGGCGCGGATGGGCAAATAGATGAGAACTAATGTTATATTAAGATATTTTATTTAACATAATAATATGTAGAGGCTTTAGCAGTATATATAAGCAATATCTGAATAAATTCGGGGGGAGGTGTTCAGTGAGTTTAAATGAGATGTTACATGACCTGAATCTAAGCGTCATGCTTGTGGAGGATGACTACCATTCTCGGGATGTTCTATCGGTTTTTCTGGGCGAGTTAGGTATTTCCGATGTCTATCAAATGACAAACGGCAAAGAGGCTTTGAAATTTTTTCAGGACAATGAGGCATGGTTCGGCCTTGTCTTGTGTGACTGGAATATGCCGGAAATGTCAGGGGCGGCCTTTTATCGCGAGCTTCGGAAGCTCAAACCGCTTCAGCCTTTCATCATGATTTCGGGACGGTGTGATGAGGATTCAATTCTGTTTGCTAAAGACAACGGGATTTCAGCCTATCTGCTAAAGCCCATCGAATTGGAAGAGTTGGCGAAGAAAATTCATAAAGTCGTCGCTACAAATGCGCATCTTTTTAAATCATCCGCACTCGAATCGGCTCCGAATTAAGGGGGAATCTTCAATTCCCCTAGACTTTTAAGGGCCATTCCGCTATGTCTTGACCCCTCAAGAGACTAACCGAAGCGGACGCGCGAAGATGAATAAAATTAAATCCTTTCAGGGGCTTATTCTGGCATTGCAGGACTATTGGGCCAAGCAGGGCTGCCTGATTTTGCAACCCTATGACATGGAAATGGGCGCAGGGACTTTTAACCCCGCTACAACACTCAGGACATTAGGCCCTGACGGGTGGAAAGTGGCTTACGTACAACCGTCCCGCCGCCCGACCGACGGACGTTATGGCGAAAACCCGAACCGTCTTCAAATGCACCACCAGTTTCAGGTGATCGTAAAGCCGTCTCCTGACAATTCTCAAGACCTCTATCTGAACTCGCTGCTCGCGATCGGCATTGATCCGAAAAAACACGATCTGCGCTTCGTTGAAGACGACTGGGAAAGCCCGACATTGGGCGCATGGGGATTGGGCTGGGAAGTCTGGTGCGACGGCATGGAAATTTCCCAATACACCTACTTCCAACAAGTGGGGGGCTTGGATTGCTCTCCCGTCTCTCTGGAATTGACCTATGGTCTTGAGCGTTTGGCGATGTATGTACTCGACATCGATAATGTGTACGATCTCCCGTATAACGATGACGGCTACACTTACGGCCAAGTGTTCAAACGCAATGAACAACAAATGTCGGCGTACAATTTTGAATTTGCTGACACCGAGCAACTCTTCCAGCAATTTATTTTCGCGGAAAAATCCTGCCAATTCTTGCTTGAACAAAAATTGTCGCTCCCTGCGTACGAGCAATGCATGAAAGCCTCGCACGCCTTCAACCTGCTCGATAGCCGCGGCGTGATTAGCGTTCTGGAACGTCAGGGATATATCCTGCGCGTCCGCGCACTCGCCAAAGGATGCTGTGAAACCTGGTCTGAAAATATCGCTGCCTAGAAATTGAAATATAGAGAATAGAAAATGTCCGATTTATTGATTGAACTGTTTCAGGAAGAAATTCCCGCCCGTATGCAAGTGGCAGCCGAAGAAAATCTGGCGCGTCTGGTAACGGACCGTTTGAAAGCCAACGGCATCGCGTTCGAGGCATGTGAAACATATTCGACACCGCGCCGCCTGACATTGAATATCACAGGTATTCCTGCATCCCGCGCAGATGTCTCTGAAGAATTAAAAGGGCCTGCCGTCACAGCACCTGAACAAGCCCTTGCAGGCTTTCTGAAAAAAGCAGGATTAGACTCTGCCGATCAACTCACTAAACGCGACATCAAAGGCACTGACTATTACTTTTATGAGTCCGTCAAAAAAGGCGGCCCGACAATCGACGTGCTCGGAGATCTGATTACCGACGCGATTGCCAATATGCCATGGCCGAAATCCATGCGCTGGGGATCAAACACGGTGCGCTGGGTGCGTCCGCTCCATACCATTCTGGCAATCTTCGACGGCGCAGTGGTTAAAGGATCATTCGATCTCGGCAATTCCAAAATCGACTTCTGCAACGAAACCAAAGGCCACCGCTTTATGAGCGACGGACAAAGCTTTGCTGTCTCGTCCTTCGCAGATTACAAAGCCAAATTGGCTGAACGTGGCGTCATTCTCTCCCGCGCGGAACGCAAGCAAAAAATCTGGAACGCTGTTTTAGAGACAGCCGCCAAGGACGGCTTCACCGTATTCGAAGACGAACGTCTGCTTGAAGAAGTTGTGGGCCTCGTTGAATGGCCGGTCCCGTTTATGGGCGGCTTCGAAGAACACTTCCTCGAAATTCCCGCAGAAGTCATCTCGACCTCCATGCGCGAAAACCAAAGATATTTCTCCGTCAAAGGCAAAGACGGAAAACTCACCAACCGCTTTATCACGCTCGCCAATGTCACGCCTGACGATGACGGCAAAACCATTATCTACGGTAACGAAAAAGTTTTACGTGCGCGGTTATCTGACGCCCGATTTTTCTGGGATCAGGATTTGAAATCAAAGCTCGAAGCCTACCTCCCGCGTTTGGAACAAATCCGCTTCCACGAAAAATTGGGAAGCGTTGCGGAAAAATCAGAACGTATTTCAAAACTCGCGGCATTCATTGCTACTGCTATCGGAGCAGATGCAAACAAAGCAGCCCGCGCAGGCCAGCTCTGTAAGGCGGATTTGGTCACGGGCATGGTTCGTGAGTTCCCTGAAATTCAAGGGATCATGGGCGGATACTACGCAGCAAAAAGCGGAGAAGACAAAGACGTTGCAAGCGCAATCTCTTCACACTATTCCCCCGCAGGCCCAAGCGATTCCTGCCCGACAGAGCCTGTGGCTATTGCAGTTGCATTGGCGGATAAACTCGACACGCTCGTTGGTTTCTTCTCGATCGGTGAAAAGCCGACAGGCAGCAAAGACCCGTTTGCTTTGCGTCGCTCCGCACTCGGTATTATGCGTATCATTCTTGAAAACAAATTGCCATTGAATGTACTCGATTTGATTGATGAGGCGGCAAACCTATACAATGCGAAACGTCCCGCAGACATCGAAGGATTTATCCTCGACCGTTTCAAAGTCTCTATGAAAGGTGATGGCTTCGACCATAATATTATCGAAGCCGTTGCTGGCGATGAATTGCAAGGCAACTTGTTCGAGATGAAATTAAAGTTGGAACAAATCTCTTCCATCCTTTCAACCGATCAAGGACAGGATTTTGTCTCAGCCGCCAAACGCGCAATTTCAATTCTCGAATCAGAAGAAAAGAAAGACAAGAAAACTTACGACGGATCGGTTTCTGAAAATACTTTGCAAGAAGCAGAAGAAAAAAATCTTTATTCGGCTCTTGAAAAAGTCATGCCTGAGGTTGAAAAGCAAATCTCCGAGAAAAATTTTGGTTCCGCCATGTCTTCCTTGGCCAGTGTCAAGGAAACGGTCGATTTGTTTTTCGACAAGGTTGTTGTGAACGACAACAACCCCGAAATTCGGGCAAACCGTCTGGCTTTGCTGTCGCGCATCAGATCCTGCGTCAACAAAATTGCTGATTTTTCACGACTTTAAGTCGAGCCTGCCCCTATCCGATAGGTCATGCGACACTTATACTATGGTATAGGCTCGTATATTTCTGATATAATATATTTATAAAGATGAGTTGAGTCTGCGTTAGTTAAGTTTTTGATATAAAAGTGAAACTTTATATCAAAAATTAATATGACAACAATTCGAAAATTTCCGCTTCCTAT
>QKCR01000034.1 GCA_003245575.1 Alphaproteobacteria bacterium
TATTTTTATAATCGGTGCAGGCGTTTTTTTGGTTGTGCTTGCCTTCTGGGTGCTGCCCAATCTGGTTTCCGTTATCGGACAAACCGGTCTTGAAATCATTAACCGGTATGGATGGTTTTTTGCTGTTGCCGGCATAGCTATTCTTTTAATTTTTGCCTGGTTTCTTTACTTACGATACCTTTTGGCCAAAAAGGCGTTGGAAGCGGAAACCCATATTCGTGAGCATCAGTTGTACCTAAGCAGACTGCCTGCACCTGAATCGCCTATCCTTAAAATCGAAAACAAACCTGATTCCGATATATTGGAAATTTCTGATTCGGAAGATTAACAGGTTGTAGTCTGCGGAATTACCACTTATTAATTAAATTAATTGTTGAATCGGGATAGGGCTCCCCATCACTGAGGAGCCCTCCCACACCGCCCGGCATACGGATCGCGTACCAGGGCGGTTCGGCTGATTTTAAGAATCAGTTCCCGGGTAGATATAATCCTTTCTCAATAAAATATCTTTCGGGCATGGCAATGGCTACCCACTTGATTTTGCTCATGTGCCAGTACTTTTTTCGGGCATTTCCGCAAAGCATGGCATCCTGGTGAGAAATACCAAGTTTTTCAAGGTTGCGAACCCTGGTTTTGGGATTTTTCCATTGTTTCCAGATAAGACTTCTCAGTCTTCGCATTATCCAGATCTTGAGCCCTTTGAGGAATGATTTGGCTTCCGTAAGCCGGAAATAATTCCACCATCCCCTAAAGTATTGGTTCAATTCCCGGATGACCTGCCACAGGCTCTTACCCCGCTTGCGGCTTGTTAATTCCCGAACTTTATCCTTGAACCGTTTCATGCTCTTGGCATGAATCCGGATCTTGGACTGTCCACACATTTGAAAATATGTGAAGCCAAGGAATTTGCGCAGCCACGGTCTGCTGACAGCACTTTTGTCCTGGTTTACTTTGAGCTTGAGTTTCACGGTCAGAAACCTGGTGATACTCTGCATAACCCTTTCGGCTGCTTTCCGACTTTTACAGAAGATCATAAAATCGTCGGCATAACGGACATATCGGTGTCCTCGTTTCTCAAGTTCCTTATCCAACTCATCAAGAACGATGTTGGACAATAGAGGAGAGAGCGGGCCTCCCTGGGGAGTTCCTTCTTCCGTGGGAACCGTAACGCCTGAGATCATCACACCGGATCTTAGATATTGCCGTATCACCTTTAATACGCGCTTATCCTTGATTCTGCCGGCGAGTCTACTCATCAGGCGGTCATGCGAAACTCGGTCAAAGGAACACACGACACACTACCCACCTCGACGGTTTTCCGTCTAAAGTAACGATAACTAAAAATCTCCATCCATTGGAGGGAAAATCCCTTGATCTCCTTAGTTGGCTTCACAGAAATGGGATTTTACATTTAACCCTGGTTTTACCTGATGGCACGAGATCCTATATACCTGCTGATTGGACAAATTTGGGCGACATTTGCCCCCAAAAATTCAAATCAACAAGCAACCACGAGCCGACGGATCTTATTGCCTCAAGGTCAAATTTACTACAGCTACGGAAGATAGTAGATGCCGTCCTCCTGAAAATATATCCTCCAAAGCAGAACTCTGAAATCGCTTTAAAGGAGGGACATAACCATGCAAAAGCAATTGGAACTTTGGCCCGATCAGGAGGAGCAGAAAACTCAAGAAATCTGGAACAGTCTGAATCTTCAACAGAAGAAAAAAATCATAACCGCTCTATCACGTCTTGTCAGGAAGTGCGTCTACCTGAAAAAAACAAATCAAACCAAGGAGGTAGATCGTGAGGGATAATCAAAAAATTAAACCGGACCACCTGCAACGGACCGCATATATTTATATCAGACAGTCAACCGCCGCCCAAGTCGAATTTAATCGAGAATCCACTGAAAGGCAATATAAGCTGAAGGACAGAGCAATTGAATTGGGCTGGCCGATACAACAAATTCGGGTAATTGATCAAGATTTGGCTCAATCCGGCTCCAGTAGCTCACATCGTAAAGGTTTTGGTGAAATGATCTCAGAAGTCGCCCTGGGAAAAGTTGGTTTGATTCTGTCCATTGAAGTATCAAGAGTTGCACGGAACAACTCTGATTGGTACAGATTGCTTGATCTGTGCAGTGTAACCAACACACTTATCGGCGACAGTGACGGTCTCTACCATCCGGGTCTTTTTAATGACAGACTTTTGCTGGGCATGAAGGGTACTATGGCCGAGGCAGAACTTCATGTCATTCGAGCCAGATTAGAAGGCGGTATCCGGAATAAAGCCGCTAAAGGGGAGTTGCGCCGGGGGTTGCCGGTCGGCTTTATCTGGGGTGATCAGGATGGAGAAGTTTTAATGCATCCCGACCAGGCCGTTACCGGAGCTATTCACACTGTTTTTGAAAAATTTACTCATATGGGATCTGTCCGGCAAGTATGGTTATGGTTTCTATCAAAAAATTTACTATTTCCGTTACAGACCAGTCTTCTGCCGGAAATCAAATGGGTGACGGCCAGCTACCATGCAATCCATTCTGTTATGACGAATCCTGTCTATGCAGGTGCTTATACCTATGGTAAAACAAAACAAGAGTGCGTTATCGATGAAACCGGCCAAGTAAAAAAACGTACCAAGCGGTTACCTCAATCTCAATGGGCGGTATTAATCCATGACCATCATAAAGGTTTTATCGACTGGAAAACCTATGAAATGAATCAAGCCCGAATTGCTAAAAACACTCGACCGGTGCCTCATAAAACCACCGGTGCCGTTAGAGAAGGGGCGGCTTTGCTGCAAGGACTTGCCACCTGTGGGAAATGCGGACGTAGGCTTAAGGTATATTACCAAGGAAAAAATTCCAGCCCCGGGTACTATTGTGCGGCCAACAACATTGTAGAAGGTCGGGCAAAATACTGCATGCGCGTCGGAGGCGTAAAAATTGACAACGTAGTTGCCGACGCTTTCCTGAATGCGATTACACCCGCTGCAATGGATGCGATTTTGCTTGCCGAAAAGAACATTGAAGCTGAACATGACGCAGCTTTAAATCAATGGCGGTTACATATTGAACGGCTTCAATATGAAGCAGATAAAGCAGAACGTCGTTTCCAAGCAGTAGAGCCGGAAAATCGTCTGGTTGCCCGCACTCTTGAGAATCAATGGGAAACATGTCTTCACCAACTTCAGGCTGCAAAAAATGAATTTAAACAATGTCAAAAACAACGTCCGGAAGCGCTGACACCTGAACAACGCAATCATATCCATACTCTCAGTAAAGATATAAAGCAGGTTTGGCATGCTCCAACGACGACATACCGGGACAAAAAAGAATTACTTCAAATTTTATTGCAAGAGGTAAATATCAGTGTTGATCGCACCCTGAATACTGCCCACCTCATTATAAGATGGCAGACAGATGCGGTTACTGAAATTGATATGGACCTTCCTAAAAGAAATTCTCCAACGATCCGAACCGAACAAGACACTATTGATCTTGTGCGCCGTCTTGCAGTTCATTATAATGATGCAATGATTGCCGGCATTTTAAACAGGCAGGGCAGACAGACCGCCAGAGGTCATAGGTTTACAGCAAATAGGGTTGGTAATCTACGCCGACACTGGAATATACCCAAATTTGATCCAGCGAATGTTTTTCCTGATGAAGGTGAACTGGTAACCGTTCAAAAAGCAGCTGAAATTCTTGACGTCGCCTCCGGAACAGTCCACCGCTGGCTTTTAGATGGCTTTATTGCTGGCGAGCAGATCACACCAGGAGCCCCGTGGCGTATTCGGATGACAGAGGAGTTAAAATCCCGCTTCGTTCAACAGCCTCCTGAGGGCTATATCACCATGAAAGAGGCTAAAAAAATACTCGGTGTCTCACGCCAAACGGTGTTGCATCGTGTAAAATCCGGTAAGCTACCTGCTGTCCATGTGCGCAAAGGAAAGCAAATGGGCTTATATATCAGGGTGATAGACAACCAAATGGATCTTTTTAATTAACTTTCATGAAAGGATGTGCAGTATGACGATGGCTCCAAAAATTTGGACAGGTCCATATCTACGACATACGTATAACCTTCAACCATGTATCTTTTACCCTGCATCACCGCATCGTGTGCGGATCTGCCTGGCCTGAATCCATAGCTGCATTCAGAGAAAAAGGGTTCCCATACCTGTTCCAGGATCTGGGATATGGCCTGCTGTATAAACCGGTCAAGTACCGTGGGTATTCCAAGTA
>QKCR01000116.1 GCA_003245575.1 Alphaproteobacteria bacterium
GACCTTCACAGTCCCAAATACATCTGGCGTAAAAGTGGATTACCCGTCCCTGTCGATGGATTTCACCAACGGCACAAACGGACGATACACACTTAACGGCACAGCCTATACCAGCCTGTCCTCTTTCCTGACGGCGGCAGGCGGATCGTTCACACGGGCATCTACTGCCACATATTTCGATTCAACAGGAACACTCCAAACCGCATCCACAAATACGCCTAGATTTGACTACAATCCTACCACTCATACCGCCAAAGGGCTTTTAGTCGAAGAAAGTAGAACAAATCTTATAAAATCATCAGAAATCCTAGTAAGCGGCAATTGGATCAATGAAAGTTCCTCTCTAACTTTAACATCGAATGCCATAGCAGCCCCGGATGGAAACCTGACTGCTGATAAAATTTCTGACAATGCATTAAATACTCGCCATGCTCTATTGGCAGTATCGTTACCAATAACCTCAGGCATAACATATACAGCAACATTTTTTGCAAAAGCCGCAGAACATCAATACATTCAGGCTTTGTTTGGTAATACGGCCTTTCCTCTTAATGCTTACGTTAATTTTAACCTGAGTGGTCTTGGAAGTGTTTCATATACAGGTGCAAATATTTCATCTGCAAATATTACACAACTCAATAATGGTTGGTACAGATGTCAACTGACAGCAACTGCCACGACAAGCGGCACAAATTACCATCTGTTCTTTGTATTAACGAATAATCTGAACGACACAACGAGATCCCCTTCTTACATTGGAAGTGGAGGCGGCGTATATGTTTGGGGAGCCCAACTTGAAGAAGGAGCATTCCCTACCTCCTACATCCCAACAACATCCTCGCAAGTTACCAGAAATGCAGACTCTCTATCCATACCAGTTGGAGCATGGTTCAACTCTACCGCCCAAACACTTGCCGGGGAATATAGCAGCTTTGCCCCATCAACTTATTCAACCCGCCTTGTGAGCATTAATGATGGGTCCTCAACAAACGCTTATCAAATCGCCGACGCTTCTACGGGAAAGGTTCTCGCCCAAAAGGCTGTATCAGGAGTAATTTCAAACGCTAACGGACCAAATTACGTACCAAATACAATATATAAGGCTGCAGGATCTATGGATGCGACAAGCAGTCCTTTCGCAGTTAACAATGTTCTCTATAACTATACCCATGCAGGAATCCCTTCGGGGATCACACGTATCCAAATAGGATACCAGAACGGTGCATCATTCTTAAACGGATATATATCTGAAATAAAATATTATCCGATACGAACTTCAAACAGTCAGCTCCAGTTATTAACTCAGTGAAACACAGTATGAAAAAAAGATTTATCTTACCATTTCTACTGACGATCCCCTGCTTGGCTTTAGCAGCTCCTGCCGATGTCAATTTTACAGTCACTATGTCCGAAGCTGTGAATGTGAATACAGGCAGCGGCACACCACGCATTGCTGTAAACGTCGACGGACAAACCAGATACGCAACCTATTCCGCAGGCACAGGGACGTCATCCCTCACTTTTTCTTATGCACCGACAATCGGCGATCTTGATCTCGACGGTGTCGCCCTCACCTCTCCACTGGACTTAAACGGCGGAGTAATCACTGATCTGAATGGTAACCCGGAAACAGATCTGACCTTCACAGTCCCAAATACATCTGGCGTAAAAGTGGATTACCCCTCCCTGTCGATGGATTTTACCAACGGCACAAACGGTCGGTACACACTTAACGGCACAGCCTATACCAGCCTATCATCTTTCCTGACGGCGGCAGGCGGATCGTTCATACGCTCATCTACTGCCACATATTTCGATTCAACGGGAACGCTCCAAACCGCATCCACAAATACGCCTAGATTTGAATATGATCCAACAACACATGCCCCTAAAGGCATTTTGATAGAAAGAACATTCTCGAATTCCTTAAAGTCATCAGAAAACTTTACAAATGCAACACACTGGACACCAACGAATGTGGCACTGGACTCATCGGGATATATATCTCCCGCAGGAATTATAGGAGCAACAAAATTAATTGCAGACCCGACAAACGGCGCTCACAACATAACATCAACCGTATCAGGGGGAGGCAATGTTACAGCCGGAATCCCCATAACCGCCTCTGCTTTCGTTAAGGCTGGCGAACACGACAGAATTAAACTGGATATTCTCCCGACAACCATTTTTCCATTAGTGTCGGGCGTACAAACAGCACCAAGCATTACCGTGAACCTATCAACTGGTACAATCATCACAACAGCAAACACGACCTACAGTGCTATACAACAACTTCCCAACGGCTGGTATCGCGTATCCTGGGGACAAACAACTTCAAACGCGAACTCCGTAAGAGTATCCGCAAGAATACTCGACTCTTCAAACTCCCAAACCTTCGCAGGCGACGGAACATCAGGACTATATTTATGGGGCTATCAACTTCTGATCAATTCACTTTCAGAACTCTCCTATATGCCGTCAAACGGTACTTGGGGTGTTCATTCTGCAGACACTTTGACCATACCTGTAGCAAGCTGGTACAACCCATCCGCACAGACACTTTTTGGCCGAGGGTTCTCTTCCGGAAAAATCATAACAGGCACCGGAGCATCTCTGGCAGACATTGACGACAATAGTTGGAATGAAAGATTTCAAATTCGTTTTATCCCGACATTCAAATACGGCGGAGTCATTACAGACGCTGGATCCGTTCAGGCAACTCCATCAGGTGGCACATACACACTAGGAAATGTTAAATCCGTTGCTATGTCTGCAAAAACAAATGATGTGGCTCTGATAGCTGACGGTTCAACAATAGCAACAAGCTCTTCTTTAACCATGGGAACATCAGCAACACAGTTGAGAATAGGCTCAGCAGCCGATGGCCAAGAATTTCTGAACGGATATATCGAAGATATAAAATACTACCCGCAAAGATCGTCAGACACACAACTTCAACTTTTGACGCAATAAGGAGGAGATGTACATGACTAAAAATCTTCTCCTCACTCTTCTGCTCGCCTCTTCTTCTTTTGCCTGTGCCTCAGCTTGGGCCGCCCCTGCCGATGTCAATTTTACAGTCACTATGTCCGAAGCTGTGAATGTAAATACAGGCAGCGGCACACCACGCATTGCTGTAAATGTTGACGGACAAACCAGATACGCAACCTATTCCGCAGGCACAGGGACGTCATCCCTCACTTTTTCTTATGCACCGACGGTCGGCGATCTTGATCTCGACGGTGTTGCCCTCACCTCTCCGCTGGACTTAAACGGCGGAGTAATCGCTGATCTAAATGGTAACCCGGAAACAGATCTGACCTTCACAGTCCCAAATACATCTGGCGTAAAAGTGGATTACCCCTCCCTGTCGATGGATTTTACCAATGGCGCAAGCGGACGATACACCATTAACGGCACAGCCTATACCAGCCTGTCCTCTTTCCTGACGGCTGCAAGCGGATCGTTCACACGAGCATCTACTGCCACATATTTCGATTCAACGGGAACGCTACAAACCGCATCCACAAATACGCCTAGATTTGAATATGATCCGGTAACATTACAACCAAAAGGACTCTTATTAGAAAGCAATCAAACCAATTTGGCCATACAGTCAAATAACTTCACATCAGCACCTTGGGTTGATTGTTCCAGCTTGATAGCAAGTTCAACAACAATTGCACCGGATGGATCAACAGTTCCAGTTTACCCTTTTTCAAATGCAGAGTGTTTATTTCAGGACGTTGCAATTTCATCAGGTGTAGACGTTACACATTCAATTTGGATAAAGGCAAACAAAACAGCTACGATTGGTTTCAGAGTTCCAGGAATTTCAACATTTACCAATCAGGATATTACTGTTGGAACCAGTTGGCAAAGATACACAGTATCCAATACGTCAAGCCACACGGTCTCACGTCTGCTAGTCGATAACAGAACCGGCAACGGATACGGTGTCACCGGATTACAACTTTCATTTTATGGGGCTCAGGTTGAATATAACTCCTTTGCCTCCAGCTACATTCCGACAACATCTGCAACAGCAACACGTGCAGCTGATAATTTTACTCTGCCAATCGGATCTTGGTATAACGCAGCATCTCAGACACTCTGGGGCAGCGCTTACGCAAATGGAGCCAATTCAGGGTCAGCTGCAACTTTAGCCGACATTAATAACAACAGCTTCAGTGAGAGATTTCAAATCAGGATTCAAGGAGGCCCCCTCTACGGAGGAATTATAACGTC
>QKCR01000128.1 GCA_003245575.1 Alphaproteobacteria bacterium
AAAGTTGGTCCGAAGCTTTTTGGACACGAACGAACACGATTAAGGACTTAAAATCAGCGGTAACAGCCTCTGTTCCGGGTTGGGTCTTTGATTGATCCGTGTAAATCAGATTTTATCCGCGTCCAAGGATTTTTGGGTTTTGACTATTTTGCAAGCTGCAACCTCAAGGAAGGTAGCGGCAAGGGCCACACCCTATAACTATTCATCCCCTGGTTTCGTAAAATGTTCACTTCTCTTCAGCTGCTTTACCACAAGAAACATTCATGGTCCTCTTTTTTCGGATTACTTTAATTCTCCAATGTTTATGCCGTTGGACATAAACAAAACGCCTGTTTTCCTACCGAAATCGGGGTGTTTTTTTTATGTGGACCCGGAGACGGTGTGTTTTGGCTCGGAGTGAAACAAAGAACTCTCAACATCTGACAAATTGTATCGGGTTGAGACAAAAGAATTATAGAGTAGCGATCTATTCATGTTAAGAATTGATGCCTCTTTTTCGTCCCACAGTCGCCCCTCACCGATGATCCAGCGGCTGCTGCTGGTCATCAATCATGACTCAGTGACTCCTGCGAACCGGTCGCAATGTTCCGACGTTTTCCCGCTGATGTCGAGCACCGTCTTTGATCCCAGCGGCAATACCACCACCCTCGAATTCAAAAATGTAAAAATGAATCGCGAAGTGCCCGACAGTACCTTCCACTTCACGATCCCGTCCGGCGTGGAGGTGGTGCATCCGACAGTAGAAGGGATGGGTTATTGACTCAAATCGCGACAACTGATTTTGCTAAAACAATGGCCATCCGGTTTTGTACCGGGTGGCCATAATATTGAAAACATTGGGGAGGAAAAGAGTAAATTGGGGGAGGGAATGAAAAAAGTTCTTATCTATGATATCGTATATGATATCATTCTTTGTCTTAAGGAAGTCTTCCATGGATGATAAACGTCTTGTAAGCTGGTCGATAAGATTTTCAGAAATCCGAAAGATGTCGATTTCGATAATCTGCGACGACTTCTCGAAGGATTTGGCTATGAATGCCTACAGCCAAGAGGCGGCAGCAGTCACTACATTCTCCGAAAATAGGACTGCAACCCGATCACGGTGCCGAAAAACAAGCCGGCCAACAGGACCTACGTGAAGCAGGTCATCAAACTGTTGAACCTGGAGGAATGGTATGAAGAACAGAGCCGTTGACGAATTGATGAAACTCCCCTACACCGTCGAAATCACCCCTGATGACGGCAGCTATTTTGCGAAAGTCAAGGAACTGGAAGGCTGCATGACGGTCGGCGAAACCATGGCTGAGGCTCTGGCGATGATCGAGGACGCCAAACACGCTTGGTTGACAGCCGCGGTTGAGGACGGCATCGAGGTCCCACTTCCTGAGTCCTTGCAGGCTGAGCGCTACAGCGGCAAATTCGCCCTCCGTCTGCCGAAATCACTGCACCGGCAATTGGCTGGAGGGGCGGAGCGAGACGGCGTCAGCCTGAATCAATATCTGGTTACGCTGTTGGCCGAGCGGAATGCATTGGCCGAGATCAAAAGGCATCTGACCCAACAGGCTCCACCTTGCTAAAGATCGGAAATTAAAGCGAAAAATGTTTGACCTCAAAGGGGTATTTACTCTCATCTACAGTATCTCAGGCGAAATGGACGATGAGACCTTCGAATTATTCAAGAAACGCAACATTCCCGTTAGCCTGCATCCCTACGCCAGAGAACTGATTCAAAGCATGATGCAGAGAGCGGGACTGCCATCATTTGTATTGCCAGCGTTCAAGATCAAACGATGACGTAGTCTTCTGGAATTTATGTTATTGGAAAATGGTGTGGAATGCAGGGGAAGGGCAGGTTGCAAGTTCATTGGGTAATAATTCATAGGACAGGATTGGTGGAAAGCTTTAACTAGTGAAAATTTAAAACGTGTTGGCTTTTCTTATTCTGACAATGGAGGGAAAGATGCATGCCTTATACAAACAGTTTCAGAATGCCCTAACCAGAAATCGCGACCACAATGATCGCGCATGTCTAAAATCGTTATTTCCCGATCTTAAATCCCGAGCGGAGATCCATTTCTTGGCTCTTCGTCGTTATATTCATGGCAGGCCGGAGAGGTTCTTTGATAGAGCTATATACCAGTTGTATCTTGATTGGCTGAAGAAAAGAGACCAAACGGACGGTGATTCATTGCGGGGCTATTTATCTGCCAGAGAATCGGAAATTAATCGTGCTCTTCTTTTTCTCAGAGGGATCAATTCAGAATACTGGCATGACACTATTCCTTCAGCTGGGGATGAGTACGATTTAATACGGTTCATCGACAAGAATGTACATCCAGCTTATTTACGGCTTGTTGAGGCTGTTTTGATCCCATTGGCAAAGCCTGTGACTTATTTCTCTCGTCTGGACGCTAGCAAAGGGACAGAGGGCCTAAACGTTTGGTCAGTTGTCCAAGAACTCATGGATGGTGAATTTGATCTATTTGTACGCCCCTACAATCATCTTATCCGGAATGGAATCGGACACGGAGGAATCACATATCTTCAAAACGAAATTCGATATTGCGACAAAAAGGGGAATGAGCAATCATTCAACGCTCGATCCATCGTGCGTCTTTGTGATGACCTCCTAGATACCTGCAACGGACTTGCTGCTGCACTCAAGGTATTTCTCATTGTTTCGCGCGAGTTTGGATATAAACTGCCTTTCGAGCTGCTGCTTGAGGAGCTACAAGAGGAAACTCAGACGCCTTGGTGGAAAATTGACGGTTGCGTAGAGTCAGAGCTTGTTGGGCGCAGCCAGCTACTCATTTATGCTCGACCTGCTACACGCGATTCAACAAAAGTGCATTGGTCAGCTATCCAGTCGGCGATCATGGCTGAGTATTTTGCACCTGGCTATGACCGTTATTTCTTTTCTCTTCGTTCGCCAAAAGCATTGCCTGGGTGGGCGGCATTCGATGGGAAGAAAATGCGTGATCTACGTGAGGGCGGAATAGACGATATCCCACCATATGCTGGCATCATCGAAGAAGGAGGTATGTTTTATCTCCCGAAATGGCCCCTGCCACACTTTCTTTGCAAACTTGACACATTATTACATGCTTTCCGGATTAACTGGCCTTTGACTTTACAAGAGGTACGACAAAAATTAGGGATACCGTCCATCATATGCAGGAGGGCCTCTGCCCATCGCAATGCATGGGGTGCTGTGGTAACCGCAGAAGTTTTGGTTGAGTGCCTTGACAGTGAGAGAACAATGTCCTTGATACGGAACCAACGCCGCCGCATCGTCAAGGCGGCCGTCAAAAAGGCGCGCGATTCTGTCAATGGAATTAATGGAGCAGCGTATCTACCTCTTGGGTGCGCTTATATTTCCGTTTTTAGGAACGACCATCGCCGTAGGCGGCTATCTGGATTTGGACTCGGCGAAGATTTAGTTTGTACAGTCCGTTTTCAGCGTATTCGTCGCATCAAGACACCCGATATCATGGGGTCTACAGTTGAGACTTTTGGTAAATGGCGTTTTGCTTGGAATAAAGCTTGGCTGGAAGCTACAGCCCCGCAGATCAATTAACCCATTCTGTTTATGCAGCTAGTCCGAAACGCCTCGTTTCCAACCGGAAGCTAGCCATTATCCAACTGAAAACAGGAATTGTTTCAAGAAACTCCTTCGAGATGAAAACATGCTGACCATTGACAGCTGATAAAAGCCGGATAAAGTCTAACGACCAGCTAAGGATTTTGGGGGTTTACAAAAAACAAATAAAATGTAGGAGAAAAACCATGGCGCTTAATGCATATCTACGGCTTAAAGGTGAAACTCAGGGAGAGATCAAAGGCTCCGTAACCCAGCGCGGGCGAGAAGATTCGATCATGGTCATCGCATTTCAACACGAGGTGATTTCACCTCGCGATGCGGCAAGCGGGCTTCCGACGGGCAAACGCCAACATAAAGCGCTCACAATCACTAAAGAGATCGACAAGGCGACCATTGGCCTGATGAATATGCTGGTCAACAATGAGAATATCAAAAATTTTAGATTGGACTTCTGGCAGCCCAGTAAGACTGGCAAAGAAGAACAATATTACACGATAGAGCTGAAGAATGCCTCCATTGCCGGCATTCGGCAGGAAATGCTCAACAACAAGGAGCCCGAGAACAT
>QKCR01000137.1 GCA_003245575.1 Alphaproteobacteria bacterium
GGGCGGCGAGAAGGATTTATATTTCTCGGTCATGGCATTTGTTTCGCCCATCAGGCGCAAATCTTTCATCAGAGTGAAAATTGATTCATAGGTGGCGGTGACGGTTTCCGAGTCGACAACCGGAAGGGCAAAGCCGGCGCGTTGCATGAGGGCGGCCATTTGTTGTTTGCTGATGAATGGCATAACGCGAGGCGAGGCCCCACCCAGAATGTTCATCTCTGCGGCGAGCAGCGATTGTCGTAACTGGAAAAGCGTGGCTTCTCCCGCGAGACAAGCGATCAGGACGCCGTCTTCCTTCAAGGCAGATTTGATCTGTATTAGCCAACCCGGCAGGTCATTGATCTTATGGAGTTCGAAGAAACTGATAATGGCATCAAATTTGTTTTTCTCGAGAGGGAGGATTTCCTTTTCTTCCAGATAGAGATCGGTGAAGACTTCAAACTCTATCCCTCTATTTGAAAGATAGTTTAGAAACTCGGAGGATGGGGCGGGCGATAGGACGGCGCACAGTTTCATCTCATGTTTGATGTCGCTAAGGCGTTCTATCATTTCTTTTTCCGCCCAGCGGAGCAGGAAATCAACGGATTCCGCGTCCTTATCTTCTTTTTTGCGCAAATGTTCCGCGCGGGAGACGCGTGTACGCAAAAGGTTTTTGTCTAGGAATGAAAAATTGGACATGGTTTATCCGGTAGAGCTCAGTCGTCGAAATTAATTCGGGTTACGATAGGTCCTGAATGCCGAGGTGTCTACAGGATAGCTTGTTTGTCCTGAATCTTCACCGGAAGCGGATGATTGGTCGCCCGTCGCTTGTTTGTTGCCGTTGGAATAGGACATCACTGACGATTCTGAGATCGTTGCCTTCTGAACTTCCTTGGCCATGCTGAAATCGAAGCTACGGCGTACGGACATATCGCTGTCCATCAAGGTTTGCATTGTCATGGCCACGACTTTCATAAAACTATCATGGTTGTCCCAATAACACAGCTGCCATAAGTTTCTCATTGTTGTCAGTTCCGTCACGCCTGATCCGATAGGTCCACCACCTTTAATGTCGGATACGATAAACGGATAAATTCTGTGTGGGGTTACACCGATATGTGTGAAGTAACTTTCTCCCATACGATGAACAGATTCTGGTCTCACATTAAACTGGGCTGCAACATAATGACGGGCTGCTTCAAGGTCTGTCACCTCTTTGGGGAGGTTGAAGCTCGGTAGTGTCATGGTTTGACCTGTTCCCGAGAAACGCTGTGGGACTGGCATATATTGGCTGACGACGCCTGCCATGACTTCACCGTTGAGGTTTCTGGTCAACGGAAGCACGACGGCTGTATTAATTGTAGAATCTTCTTGAACTGCGAATTCGATGTCGCGTGCAGCAAGACCTGCGACAGCTCCATTTTGTTCGCGACCTTCTTCAACGAAGACCGATTGGATCAGGCGAACCTGTCCGGCTTGTCCGCGTGTCGGTTTAAAGCGATCATCACTCAGGCTATATTGCTGCATGATGTCACTGATTTTAACGGCTTCCTCGACAGGAATTTCCGACAACTGGATCGGCATGTCGCTCCAGCATTCGGCTTTCATCCCCATTAACTGAAACAATCCGAGTATTTGGACTTCCAAGCGACTTGCAGGGATTAGGCCTACAGAAACTGCGTTCAAGATGTCTTGAGCATCAAATTCGCGGATACGACCTTTTGATGAATATCCGTCTATGTCTTTCAAAGATTCTTTGATGCTGAATGGTGCGTGATAGTCTTCAACGCGATAGTAATAGGTCAGAATACGTTCATCAATTCTGTTCGGGTCAGGATAAAATCCACCGCCTTCCAGAATACGTGAGTCTACAGAGGGTCTCAGGCCGATATGGGTGCGTGAGAATATCTGAAGCTCGTTAATCCCTTTATCCTTGATCGGGGTGACAAGGTCGGCGTCGACACCGATGGCTTCGATCATGTGGCCGGACCATTTACGACCGTCCAGATTTTTCCCCATACGTGGAACGGCGTTGGCCAAGCCGCGAGGGACGCCTTCATGCAAATAGATTTTCAATTTTCCATCCGGGGCGATCCGGTAGGGAAGAATTTCTGCAAATTCTAAGTCGCGACAAATAATATCAGCAATGCCGCCTGTTTTTTCGTCCCGAACGGTCCGCAAATAGACGCTCCCGCTTCTGGTGCGTGATGTTCGGCGTTCTTGCACTGTTTGGCTGGTGCGTTCGGCTATTTTTTGAACAACCATGATGTGGTTTGTCGGCGGTGGTCCCAGTTTGTTTCCGCTTTCGTCATACATACGGATTTTTCCGGTGTAGCGGGCTTTCAGGAAGCCTTCATCCCAGTGCGGTGCAAAATATTGTAAACGTGCACCTAGGGCCGTGAAGTGCTTCTGGAATTCGTTTTCCGAATAGAACGCGTATTCTTTCGAGAGCTCTTCTTTTAAACGTTCACGATCATCTTTGCGCATGATGAATTCATGTGCCCATTTTTCAGGAATGCGGAAAAGTCGGGTCCTCGGGAAGTTTGGCGGAAGTTCTTCGAGGAAGAACCCGCAATCATTTCCAATCAAGTCGTCTTTCAACGATTTTGCGCGTGCGTTTTCAGAGAACCAAACCAGAAGATCAGCTTCGGAGCATGTTTCAAACGTATCTCCGGAGGCGCCTGTATCTGTGAATTCGATCAATACATATTCATGATTGGTTGGGTTCAAATAGTCACGGATAATAAGGGTTCCGCCCTCTTTGAGAGCTTTGTATTGTTTTTGGAGAGCCAGTTCGATCAGGCGTTCGTTAAAATAAGAGTCCGAGTAAATTTCATGTAGGAAGAACGAGTTGACGATGGCATCAACTGAATTTTCAGCCAAGTCCGTGTAGATGTTCCCCAGTTTAAAAGTCAGATTATTAAGGCGGTATTTTTTCTGGGCTTGTTTAATGCGCGGTGCGTCAACATCCATGCCGATAAAATTGACGTCAGGTTTCAAGGCTGCCATGACAAAGGTCATAGCTCCGGTGTTACATCCCGCATCAACAACGGTGCTGCCAGAATCAGGCAAAATATGAGAGAGTGTGAACCAGGCTTTTTTAACGATATGAGGTGGAATATCTTTCAGAAGCTCTTCAAGCGGTTGGGCAGGCATATCCGTTTTCGTCTGAGTTTGTTCAGACTGGGGAAGGTCTTCTTTGCCAAAGCCAATGGCCTTGCGGTGACCTTGTAACAGGGATATCTTTTTAGGACGCGCCATTCCCTTTATTCTGCTCTTTGCCGTTTGTTGCTGATTGGGTATGAGTATCTCGCGTTTTGACAAAAAATGCAATAAAAATAAAAGGTTAGTGGCTTTTGCTTAAAAGGTTAACGGGGTTGCCCCCAATAAAAGGCTTGGAAAACAATGAATTATATAAAATCAGCAAGTTTGCCGAAGAATGTATTTTCTAAAGCTATAGACATGGTTTTGCCTGCCAGATGTGCTTTGACAGGACGAATCGTTGACCGGAATGGGGCTTTATCACCTGAGGCTTGGGCATCGTTAACTTTTATTTCTGCCCCGTTTTGCGGATGTTGTGGAATCCCGTTTGAAATTGCTGATGACTCCTCGCGTAAAGCCAATTCTTCAGAGTTTTTATGCGGGGCCTGTCTTCAGGACCCGAAACCCTTTTCCCGAGCTAGATCGGTTTTTGCGTATGATGATGCCAGTCGGGATTTGGTTTTGGCATTCAAGCACGGGGATAAAACCCATTTGACGGTGACATTTTCCCCGTTATTGGCACGTGTAGGCAATGATATTCTCAAAGATGCTGATTTGTTGGTGCCCGTGCCTCTTCATTGGATGCGTTTGATTAAGCGACGCTATAATCAGGCCGGACTTATGGCGCAGTCATTGTCCAAATTATGCGGTGTTCCATACGATGGGCGCGTTTTACGCCGAAATCGCCATACGCCACCGCAGGGCCATAAACGAGCGCGCGAGCGTGTGGAGAATGTACATGGAGCATTTTCTGTGTCTTCTTCTTCTGTGGGGGCAACACTTGTTGGAAAAAATATTGTTCTGATTGATGATGTTTATACGACAGGGGCAACGCTGGAGGCTTGTGTACATACTTTGCTTCGCGGCGGTGCGGCTCGAGTTGATGTGTTAACCCTTGCCCGCGTGA
>QKCR01000121.1 GCA_003245575.1 Alphaproteobacteria bacterium
TACGGATATCTTCGATATCCGTAGCACAAACGATGCCAGGTCATCAAAATCTGTCAACAGGCAAATGACACAAGGAGGTTGCGGCAATGGCAAGACCTATTAAGCCCACCCCTATCCTTGTGAATAAGGATGCACGCGAGTTTGAGAACCGCGTGGAAAGGGGACGAGAGCAGCCGCTGAAGGTGACGACTGCTCCTTCATTGGACAAGGCAAAGAAAGCTGTTTTTGCAAGTGTTTTCACCTGCCCGGCTTAGATACGAAGACGAGCATTGTCTTTTACAACCCGTCGAAGATTTTGAAATCTTCGACGGGTTTTGTTGTGGTGACGATGATTTGAACGAGTTCATCAAGGTAGATGCAAAACCTCACTACGATGAATTGCTTTCGGTTACATACTCATATCACCTTAAACATGAAGAAGCCATTTCTCCCCCTGTAGCATTCGCAAGCCTTCTCAATGATACCATACGACAAGACAGCGAACGTAGGCATTTTACGAAAAGCAGGAAGCGTGCACTTTTTCCCCAAAGAAAAAGATATAAAGAATACCCTGCAGTCAAGATTGGCCGACTTGCTGTAGACGGAAGATTCCAAAGAAAAGATATAGGCACAAGTCTCCTGACGTTGCTGAAACAAATATTTATTACGTCGAATAGGACGGGCTGCCGCTTCTTGACTGTAGACGCATACAGAACCGCCATTAGATTTTATGAAAAAAATGACTTTTCGTTATTTATTGCGAAAGATATGGATGGAGCAGATACGACTGTTTCAATGTATTTTGACTTAATGCGCTACAAATCGTTCATCCTAGAGAACGCACGTCCATAGCACGTCTTCAGCTATCATTCATTAGCTCCCCACACATAATCAGCGCCCGCATTAGCCTCTTAGAGTAAACAAAGGCGGATCATGACCGGCAGAGGGAATGTCCATCTATCTCTATTCGACTAGTTTACTCATCTTCTTGTCCCGGCCTCACTACGGAACCGTTTAAATTGTTTTCTAAAATGTCAAAATAATGTGAGTAAGAAGAAAGCTTCGTATAAATTTCTAACTTACTAACAATCTCGCTGTCATATTTCATTTTCAAATTCATACGGTAAAACATCGAGATGATTGAAATAAAAGTGAAAGAGACAATGCCCAACAAAAGGCCTCTTATAGTAAAAAGCAAGTTCCAAAAAGCTTCTAATGACAGATGAATTGTAGAATTTGGACGCAGCGGCATAAAACTCAAGGGATAAATCACGCCAGAAAAAAACAGCAATACGATGAGGCCCAACGTATATGATATCTGCTCAGAGTACTCTGGATTATTTTTAATGTTGTTAAGATGATTTGATATCGTTCTAATTTGATGCCGCGCATTCCTAACAACACTATCGATTGCTTCTTGCTCTACCTCTAAGCCGATAACCGGGACAACCGGCATTGCATCTAGGAAGCTCGGGCGAGGAATAGCGGTTATTCCGGCAGGACGATCCTTATTTCTTTGTAACTCCGCAGCAACTTTCTCCTTATGCTTGTCTATTAATAAATTAATATGCTCAATAATTTTACTTTTTGGAGAGTATACAGAAAATTTGCACTCTCCATAAATTTCATCTGGATTGTAAATTCCTTTCTGAATGTACTTTTTTGCATCTGAGAATGCGCTCTCGTTTGTATGCTTATTGTACCATTTAAAATAACGATCATTTGCATCATCAACTATCTTGTCAGATAACGCTATCAACTCTTTTGATATAAGATTATTCTTATCAAAATTAGAGTTATTTGACAAAATTTTAGTTATTATAAACGCTCCAAATATACCAACAATCGAGGCTGACGACTGCGACAAAGAGCTAAAAAACCAGTTCCAATCCATATATACACCTCAAAAATTATCCATACATCACTGCAATCTTATGAATTGCCCGCAATGTGGAAGTGCGTTCCAGAGAGAGCAGCAATTACACCAGCTTTCATCGAGGCTTCACGCCATGCCCTCCGATCCACATGAATGCGCAAACGACCATCAACAAAAGAATAGTCGCGCCCTTCTTCGAGTTCATTCAATATTTTACGAACATTCTGGTCTAATTCTGCGAATACAAAGCCGATTGAATCACCCATAATGATTCCAAATGCATTTTCAGCTAAAATTTAGCGCGTTAATCAACCTCTGAAAAAACTGTTCTGCCTGAGCTTGGCTCCAAAACCCTATTTTCTTTACTGGAATGTTTCCAATACGCATATTTATTGAAATATGAGAATTCGCAAGTCCTCTGCGCGGAACAACATTTATACTTTTTACATCATCAAAATCATACAACTCTCCATTGAGAATCATTTTCCTTTTATTCTCATCAATAGCAAGAAATCCTACAGCGTTTATATACCAGCTTGGATTCAGACCGAATGTGCGGATAGCTTTTTTGGTTTTATGAAATGGAAACGTCAGGAACAAGAGCGCAAAGACAAGCCCTACGATGAATGGGCTCATGACAACGGCACCAAGGAAAACAAAATATCCAACAGCGATCAATGAGACAGCATGCTTTTGGCTCATTAAGGCAAAAGCCAGAGCATAAATCATAAGATTAATTGCTATGAAAATTGCGGCATTTAAAAGAGGATGCCAGCCCAACTCAATTTTCTTCTGTTCCATCTCCCGTTCCTTCTCTGTCGTTACAGCTTCCGAGGACGACCACGTTTTGCCGGTACAGAATACTTCATTTCCAATTTTTGGGCTAGGTCTTCTGGTCGCAGGTGAGTGTACCGCTTGAGCATGGCCAGAGATTTGTGGCCGGTGAAAGCCGCCACTTCCATCATGTTGAAGCCGAGTTCAAAGAGTCGAGAAGTGGCCTCGTGGCGCAGATCGTGAAACCGCAAGTCCTCGATACCCGCAGCAGCGCACACGCGTACGAATGCCTGCGAAATGGAATCAGGCCGCAAATCCCACAAGGGGCCGATGTCCCGCTTTCTATCGCGAAGGATCTGAAGCGCCCGAGGAGAAAGAGGGACACGCCTGGGCTCGCCTGTCTTCGTCTTGGGCAGTAAGACATACTTCTTCCCCCAGTCCACGTGCTCGGCGTGAATGGAGGCCAATTCCGTGCGCCTCATGGCCGTTTCCAGGGCAAAGGCGATCATGTCGGCAATTTGGCCGTCTCCATACTCCCCCGCTACCGCCAAAAGCTTTTCCTCTTCGCCTTCGCATAGCCGCCGATCCCGCGACCTGGGCTGGGGAGGCATCCGGACAAGAGCCGTGGGCAACCCACGCGGAAGATGAATCCCCCAATCAATCTGGCAGCACTTCAGGATACGATTGAGAAATCCCAGATCATGCCGGACGGTCTGCAAGCTGTAGCGTTTGAGCATTTTCTCCCGATAGGCCGAGATATGAGAGGCATCGAGAAGAGCGAGAGACAGACTCCCGAGCTCGGTTTTAAGCCGGGATAGGACGGACATGGAAGCTTTTCCACCCTTGGCCAGGCGCGGCATGATCTCCTTGACGTAGCGGTCAACGGCTTCGGCAACCGTCGTGCGCTCGGCCGCAGTGGAGGGAAGGAACGTTCCCTGGTCCAGATCTCTTTCGATGCTCCGCGCCCACTTCTCGGCAGCGGTCTTGGTGTCGAAGGTACGGGCGATGATCTTCCGCCCTTTCTGGCGTATCTTGGCCTGCCAGACGTTGCCCCTGCGAACGAAGGTCGCCATCCTGCCTCCTCAATGCTCAATGTACCCAGATGAGTACCCAAATCCCCCTCAATGTCTATATATTTTCAATAAATTCGGCAATTAAAATCAATTAATATTCGGCCTTCTAAGCAGACGGTCGTGGGTTCGAATCCTACCGGGCACGCCAACTCCACACGCAAGACGGCCACCAGGGGTGTTCCCTGGTGGCCGTTTCTCGTTGCAGTCGATAGCCTGCCGGGCTTTTGTCAGATCATCCGGCCGAGGCTACGCCCCCCCTTTCCGTCGACGCCCTTCGGCGTCCGCGGCCTTTATGGCCGCGTGCACGCGCTCGGGGGTGATCGTCACCGGCTCGTTGTGGATGCTCTCTTCCGGCGCGCAGGCCTTTTCGGCCACGCGGAGGAGATCGGCGTCCGTGGCCCCGGCGATGTGCAGGTCCGCCAGGGTGGTGGGCAGGCCCACGG
>QKCR01000005.1 GCA_003245575.1 Alphaproteobacteria bacterium
GAGCCTCTTGCAAAAGTCTCCCTCTGGCGAAGGAGAATGTTGCCGCACTGAGGCCATTGGCTCATTTTTTCGTTAATGATCTATGGGAACCGGACTGCTGAGACATTTTGCCAGATTCCGAACAGACCACTCCCGTTAAAACTATTTTTCTGCGCTCTTTGACAATCAGCAACCAGTAACTTTGAGCAACTGATCGGCAAATAAAGCAATGACACCGAACATCAGGTGCATCATCACCTTGTCTGGCCCCCGAACCTGAACGCTACGAGCGCCGAGTTCATCCTTGAGGCGGCCATTGCTCCGTTCGGCTGTCGTCCGCTCATTGTAGCGAACCGCTTCGTGCGGAGCCATGGGGATAGCTTCTCCTCCCCGTGGATTCCGGTCAATGATCGGCACATGGCCAAGTTCTCGACTCTGTTCCCAAATCTGGGAAGCGTCATAGGCAGCATCCATCAGATCATAAAAGGATGTCACCTTACTGGCGGTCAGCTTCATCATCGGAATGGCCACCTGACTGTCATGCAGGGATGCAGAAGTCAGAATCGCGCTTAAAGGAAGTCCACAATCGTTGATGTCGAGGTGCAGCTTATAGCCGTTCCAAGACTGCTTATATCCCTGCGCATTTTTCTTTGTCCCGCGATCACAGACTTTCGGCAAGTCGGCAATCGCCTCCTGCGCCGCCTGGGTCCGTTGCATATCCAATCGTTTCGGCTCCGCCGGTGGTCGATCCTCACCTTTTGCCGGACGGCCTCGTTTCTTTGCTGCTTTCGGTTCTCTGATCTTTTTCGCGGGTTTCTCGCGCCCGATAATGGCGGTCGAATCACGACTGACATGCCCGATCAGTTCTGAACCGAGATGCTCTTTAACTAAGGCGTCATGAACCAGCGTCCCTAAGTCTGCTTCCGCATATTCAGAAAAAGCGCGGGAAAACGTTGATTCAGACGGCACATCCCCGCATTTGCTGAAACCACAGATCATCCGCACATTCGGGGTGCTCAGCAGCGCATTGCGCAAAGATCTGGTGTGCTGATATTTCAAAACCGCCTTGGCGATAAATGCTCTGGCGAGAGCTTCACGTTCTTTGATCGGGCGGCCCAGCCATTGCTTGCTGGCGCTGACCGGAACATGTTTTTCGATTTGAACCAGCTCAAGGATCTTGACCAGTTGCTTTTCAGGCTCCGTCAGTGGGAGCGGAAGGCACTCATCAAGATGGGGAAACAGACTTTGCTGTACTGTTTCCATCAACCATGATACTTTTTCCTTGAGCTTCATCAGCAGCCTCCTTGATGATTATTTCGGTGTGGTAACCTAATAATATCAACAAGTTGCTTTTGAGGCTCGACTATTTTACGCCCTCAGCAATTATATTTTGAAAAACGAATATAGTTTTGCAAGAGGCTCAAATGGCTTCTCAATTGTTCCTTCAAAATAATTCGCATATATCCAAGAAATTCTGATACTTAGCATAACAAGCTATCAATACTTGCCACCAAGTGGACCATCAGTGGGCAATAAAACAACCATCGAAACAAAAAAGGAAGTCAGCAAATCGCCAACTCCCTGTTTTTATTATGGTACCCGGGACGAGACTTGAACTCGTACAGCACGAATGCCGAGGGATTTTAAGTCCCTTGTGTCTACCAATTCCACCACCCGGGCGATTGGACCTTATATTAGTGAATCTCGGTGGTCTGTCAACCGCTAATCTGCTCAGCGTGGTCAGTAGTTTGAAAAAATTCCAACTTTGGGCTGCTATCAATCAACTGATACTTTCTACATAGCTTGAAGAACAACTTCAACCCGTCCACATGCTGCTGTTCAAGCCGATAGTCGATACAATGCCAATAATCGACAATCTGGGGAACACTGAGACCTGTTTCCATCGTATATTGCTCTGCGACAACAAAAGGATCACACATCACTTTAGCGTACGACTTGGCTAGTTGATCGGAAAGGATTTCAACTAAACGGTTGGCGTCGGGAAGGGCTCCTTTCCTTATCATCCACAAGGCAAAAACAAAGGGCACGCCAGTGTATTGGTACCAAAGTTCACCGAGATCAAATATTTTAACATCTTCCGGTGAGGCTGCCGCCATACGTAAGGCCCGATCACCGATCAAAAGAGACGGTGTTCCCTCTCTGATCAAATCTTCAACCGGAATAACGGGAACAGTGTCAGTGAAATCCTTAAGCTGAACAAATTCTCTGAGAATGATGCGCATGAGATTTACCGAAGTTGCCGATTCTCCAGTAATGGCAATTTGAGAACCTTCAAGTTCGGCCAACTCAACAGGTGAGAACAATAACACACTGTCTACTTTGCCAATCGAAGAGATGGAGTGACCTGGCAAAAGGCAGTAATCTTGCCAATGACGAGCATATTCAAACGAAGAAGATGGGCTGATGTCGAGAGCTTCTTCCTGCAGTAAGCTATTGAGTGTAGAGGGAACTCCTGAGATCAACTCAACGTTAAAATCACAGCTTTGAAGATAATGAAAATACGGTACGCAATTCAGGTAAGGGATATAACCGACCCTTAACCCGCTCTTTGTTGTCATAACCACTCCAACCCTCTACCAATAAAAGGCGCCAGACTGATTCTGCCAGCCTGGCGCTCAAGTTCGCTCAATAACTGAATTTATCAGATTTTCACCCGTTCAAGAAAGTTGGTGTCAAAATCGCCATCAATAAATTCCTTATTGTTCATCATCTTCTGATGAAACGGGATGGTGGTCTTGATCCCTTCGATGATGTACTCATCCAAGGCGCTAGCCATCCGCTTGATCGCTTCTTCACGGGTATCGGCATGAACGATCAATTTGGCGATCATCGAGTCGTAATGTGGCAACACAGTATATTCATGATAGAGTGCACTTTCAACCCGCACCCCCAAACCACCAGGGGTATGGTAGCCGGTGACCTTACCAGGGAAAGGGGTAAACTTTTCCGGATCTTCTGCATTGATCCGACATTCGATCGAATGACCTTTAATCTTGATGTCCGACTGCTGGTAGCGCAGCGGTTGTCCGGCAGCGGAGAAAATCTGCTCTTTGATGATGTCGACCCCGGTAACCATTTCGCTGACCGGATGCTCCACCTGCACACGGGTATTCATCTCCATAAAGTAAAAGCTCCCGTCACTATCGAGCAGGTATTCAACGGTACCGGCACTCGAATACCCGACCGCTTTTGCAGCGGCAACGGCAGAAGCCCCCATCGTTTCACGCAGTTCCGGTGATAGGACTGGGCAAGGCGCCTCTTCGATCAACTTCTGGTGGCGCCGTTGGATCGAGCAGTCCCTCTCACCAAGATGGATCACGTTACCGTGCTTGTCACCCAAAATCTGGATTTCGACATGACGCGGGTTTTGGCAGAATTTCTCGATATAGACATCTGCCTTACCGAACCCTGCCTGAGCTTCTGCCCGGGCCGTTGCCAGTGCATTAGATAGGGACGCGGGAGAATGAACGATCTTCATCCCTCGCCCACCGCCACCGGCGGAAGCTTTAATGATGACCGGATAGCCTATATTCTCAGCAATTTTCTGTGCTTCTTCAGTGGTTTCGATACTTTCGTTGGTTCCGGGCAGGATCGGCACACCTGCCTCGGTAACGGTTTGGCGCGCGGAGATTTTATCCCCCATCCGCCGCATATTGTCGGCAGTTGGACCGATAAAGGTGATCCCGCATTGCTCACAGATCTCTGCAAATTCGGCATTTTCAGAAAGAAATCCATAGCCGGGGTGGATAGCATCAGCATCGGCCAACTGGGCCGCACTAATAATCGATTTCATATTCAGATAGCTGTTAGCGCTTGCCGCCGGGCCGATGCAGATACTCTCGTCCGCGAGGCTGACATGCAATGCTTCACTATCAACATCAGAGTGAATCGCCACCGTTTTGATCCCCAGTTCTTTACAAGCCCGGATGATCCGCACGGCGATCTCACCGCGATTGGCAATCAGTATTTTATGAAACATCGTCTTTGACTCCATGGCAAACCGGCTTAAGTCCGGTTATTTTTCCCAAAAACAAAACAGCCTATTTAGAGCCGCTCGACGAGGAACAGAGTCTCACCGTACTCAACTGGTGCCGCATCAGCCTTGACGATTTCGATGATCTTACATTTGAACTCAGCTTCGATTTCGTTGAATAGCTTCATCGCTTCAACAAGACAGAGCACCTGCCCCGCATCAACGATATCACCGACTTCGCAGAACGGAGTGGCATCCGGAGAAGGTTTACGGTAGAAAGTACCTACGATCGGCGATGGAATGGCGTCGTACTTTTCGTCAACAACCGGAGTAGAAGAAACAGCGGAGACCTCAGGAGCGGAAATTGCCACTGGCGCAGCAGCTACAGGTGCTGGCGCAGCAGCTACAGGTGCTGGCGCAGCAACGTGGATCACTTCTTTTTCCGGACCACGTTTGATCAGAATTTTTTCATCCTTGTTTTCCATTTTGAATTCGGTGATATCCGTTTCTGTCACCATCTTGATCAGACTTTTCAAGTCTTTAATTTCCATGTTCTTTCCTCCTGGGAAGAATCCCAAAATAAATCGGCTGCCATTCAGCAGCCAGTTCGTAGCAATGGTTTTCGGCTAGCAGCTATACGGTTTCAATTTGGTAAAGTTGCTTCGGGATACCCGTTAACGCCTCACAACCATCGGCGGTCACAACGACGGTATCCTCAATCCTGACACCGCCGATCCCCGGGAGATAGATACCCGGTTCAATTGTAATAACCATCCCCTCCTCAAGTAATGCATCGGTACGTGGCGAAACAGCGGGGTATTCATGAATTTCCAAGCCAACTCCATGCCCCAAACCATGCCCGAAATAATCACCGTAGCCCTGTTTACTAATATAATTTCTGGCAACAGCATCAAGCTCGCAAATTTCGATACCTGGCCTTACTGCTTCTAGAGCCAAATCATGAGCTTTTAGCACGATATCGAAAATTTGTCGAAGCTTTCCGTCAATCTCGCCCAAAGCCAGGGTTATGGTTTCATCAGAATAATAGCCATCTACCCTGGTCCCGAAATCAATGGTTACCAGATCTCCAATTTCAAGCGTCTTTCCACTGGCGACACCATGCGGCAACGCCCCTCGTTTTCCAGACGCAACAATAAAATCAAAGGCGTTACACTCACCCCCCAATCGTTTCAGCGCAACTTCAAGTTCCAGCGCAATAAAACGCTCGGTCACGCCAGGAACGATTCTCGGCAACACCTGTTCAAATGCTGCTTTATTCAACGCAGCCGCTTTGCGCAATGCATCAAGCTCAGATTCCTGTTTGCAGGCTCGTAGCGCTCTTAAAGGTTCATCGAGAGGAATCCACTCCATCTGCTCATCAGCAATCTTCGTGAGCACATTAAAATCTGAGACATATAGCTTTTCAGCATCAAATCCGACACGAACTAGATTTTGCTCTTTAAGTTCCTCTATCAACCCAGGAAATTTGTTCTTATAACATACAATCCGATCGGCTGAAACCTGCTCCACTGCCTGCTGCTTGTAACGGGAATCAGTTAAGAAAACCGACTCACTTTCAGTCATTAGCAAAACGCCATCGGTTCCAGTAAATCCGCACAGATAGCGAATTACAGGCAGCCCAAAAAACAGTAAAGCATCTAGCTTTTCCTTTTTTTGAACCTCTCTCGCTGCCCGCACCCTATCCAGATACACCTCAGTCCTCTTTTATGGCCTTAATCAGTGCACGCAGCGCGAGGCTGTAACCGAGTGCACCAAAACCACTGATTTGTCCGATGGCTACCGGAGCAATATAAGAATGATGCCGAAACGGCTCGCGCGCATGGATATTTGACAGATGAACTTCAACCGTCGGCAGGTTTACCCCAGATACGGCGTCACGCAAGGCAATACTGGTATGCGTGTAACCGCCTGGGTTAATTATGATACCGTGACAGCCATCCTGCATGGCCTGATGAATTCGATCAATCAGTGCGCCTTCAGTGTTTGATTGAAAATAGTCAAGCACTACCCCTTTAGCCGCTGCCTCCTCTGACAAAGACTTCATGATCTGCGCAAGGGTCTCGCTACCATACACATCCGGCTCACGCGTTCCGAGCAGATTCAGGTTGGGTCCATTAATTATTAAAATCTTCATTGTTTACGCCAAAGCCACGCGGAGATTGTTAGCTTCACGCATCAATAGATAGCGACCCTGCCCATAATTTCCATCACGCCGCACTGTAAGGGCAACAAAATATTCATCCGTCAAAGAAAATATGATTACGTAAAAAAGATCTGTTTTTATAGCAACTTCCTGCAATTCTCCGGTTTCAAGAACTTCAGCTGCCTTGCGGATTTCCTTGGTGACATTTGAGTACTCAATAGCAACCAAATTAAGGTCCAGCCGAGTTTCATCTACGACATATTGATCGATTGCGATTCCATCGTATCCCATAAGCACTGCTCCCACCCCCCCGGAGCAGGAAGTCACAATATTACTCAGGATCTTTTTAAACATCCTCTCTCCTTTTTTGGATACTATCGAGCCATCGATTCAGAATCGTGACAGCTTTCCTGTCCACAGAAGACCAACCATTTTCTTTAGCTTCAGTACCATCTTTGCCAGCAGTATCTAATTCTAGTACTGTAGAATCGGCCAATCCTACTTCGTCTAGTGTTTCTTCGCTGTCCGCAATTTCTGCCGCAGCTGCTGCCGGATGGTACTCTCCAGCCATTTCCTCCCTAGAGCCCACTGACGCACCTGAAATATCGCCCTCAATATCGCGAATCTTTCTGCGAAACAACAGGTTGTCAGGCTCTGCAACTGAAAGCTGCCGATATACTTCAAGAGCTTGCTCAGTCAATCCCTGCTTTAAATACAGCTCTGCCAAAGTCGTCGATATTAAAGGAGGGAATTCCTTCTCTTTAACAGGCGCCGCAGCCAAAGCTTCTCCAGCCCTAGCCTTTACCTCTGAAGCAACCTCTGACAACATCGATTCCTCTTCTTGAACAATCGGCTCGTCAGTATCCTCTTTTTGTTCAGGCTCAGGAAGCGAAAGAAGGAGTTTATTGATAACCGGGTCCGCAGGGCTTAACTCACGCGCCGTCAATAGAATCTGACGCGCCTTACCCTCATTCCCTATTAAAATGTTAAGTCGAGCGTAGCCGACAAGTGCGGCCAAACTTTCAGGATCATATTTCAATGCGCTTTGAAATGAGGTTTCGGAAGCCGTATAATTTCCCAACTGACAGAGGATACGACCTAAAACAATATGTGCGGGGCTGAAATCAGGGCTCGAAACAAGCCCCTTTTCGATCACTTGACGAGCATCGTCTAACATACCCATCTTTCGATAAGTTTCCCCCAAAGAGACATATATGGTCGACTTTGGGTCTTTGGCAAGGATTTCGGTATAGGCGGCAATCTTCCCCAAAAGTGAACTCTGCTGATTCTGTTCAGTCATCACATCCTCTCAAGGAGCTAATATTTTGGAAAAAACAGCAGAGATATCTGGAACTTGGGCCAAAGTCACACTACCAATCCCCTGGTTTAGCACCAAAGTCAAAGTACCATGCTTCACTTTCTTATCACGCTGCATGGCAGCAACATAATCTTCCAGAGAATATTCAGGCGGCTCTACCGGCAAATTTAAAGACTTAAGCAACGCAACGATTCGCGCAACATCGTCGGAGTTGCACAATCCCTGCTGCAGAGAAATTCTTGCGGCAACAACCATACCGATGGCGACAGCCTCGCCATGCTTCCATTGACCATATCCTGACAATGCCTCAACCGCATGTCCAAAGGTATGTCCGTAGTTCAAAAAGGCCCGAATTGAGCCTTCCTTTTCGTCAACTTCTACAATATCCGCTTTTATTTGGCAAGACCTCTTTACCGCCTCAATCAACGCATCAGTCTGGCAAGCCTGCAAGTCAGAATATTTCTTTTCAAGCCATTCGAAAAAAGCTTTATCCTTGATCACTCCATATTTGACTACTTCGGCTAACCCAGCGGCTACTTCCCGGGGATCTAATGAATTTAACGTCTCAACATCAATCAAAACCATCTCTGGCTGATAGAATGCACCAATTAAATTCTTACCAAGAGAATGATTTACTGCTGTCTTTCCTCCAACGGAACTATCAACTTGGGCTAGCAGAGAGGTGGGGACTTGAACAAAAGGCACACCACGTAAAAAGGTCGCAGCAGCAAACCCAACCATATCGCCAATGACCCCACCACCAAGAGCAATAAGACCGGTACTCCGGTCAAAATTATTGCGAATCAGTTGATTATAGATCTGCTCCAATGTTTGTAGCGTTTTGAACTCTTCTCCATCGGGAAGGATAATCTCCAGGAACTCGATATCTGCCTCGCGGAGCGATTTCCGGACCACTTCACTATATAATTGCCCAACAACCGAATTGGAGATAACAGCTACTCTTTTAGGAAAATTGATTTCAAGCAGATGCTTGCCGAGAGAGTCCAGTATGCTAGCCCCGATGATTATCGGGTAACTGCGATTCCCTAAAGGAACGGTAATTTTTTCTATCATTGCTCAATCCTATGTAGCAGCAAACACGCCCTAGATATAAAAAAAGGGCAGGTCTCCCTGCCCTTTCAGCATGCAATTCTCCGCTTAGTTGTCGATCATAATCCGAGGGGTAATAAAAACCAGCAGTTCGTCCTTAACTGTTTGCTTTTTAGATGACTTAAACAAATGCCCAAGAACCGGCACATGCATCAGACCAGGAATCCCATCTTCTGATTCCTGAATATTTTCGACGAAAATCCCACCGATAACCGTAGTTTCACCATCTTGAATCAACACTTTCGTCTCAGCTTTTTTGGTATCAATACTCGGGGCGGTTGCTCCCGCGGTAAGAGAAGGTGAATCATTGGTTGCCAAGATTTCAAGAATTATCGAATCATCAGGGTTGATAACTGGTGTTACCTCCAACTTCAGCTCGGCGTTCACAAATTCGGTCTTCGGACCGTCAGCCCCAGAGGTTTGATAAGGAATTGAGGTTCCCTGACTGATTGTCGCCTTTTCACCATTAAGTGTAGTTACACGCGGAGTGGAAATAACCTTCCCCTTGCCATCCGACTCAAGAGCCGAAATCTGCATATCGACGATTATATCCTCAAATATTGCCTTTCCAAAACGCAACTGCGTACCCACACCGGGTGTCGCAATAAAAGAACCAACAGCCTCATCTGTAACATCAACTAAAAATCCACCCCCAAGACCGGCAACACCAGATTCAATCACACTATTGTCCTGAGGATTCCGCGACTGAAGCCCCCAGTTGACTCCAAGATCACGGGAGTAGTTAGAATTAACCTGAACAATTCGAGCTTCGATCATTACTTGGCGCTCAGGAGTATCGAGAATAGCAATTAATTCCTTTGCTTTTTCGATCCGAGAAGCAATGTCGGTGATAATCAATAATTTATTGCGACTATCTTCAGTAATGTTACCACGCTCACTCAGCACTTCTTTGGCCGGACCAGCAACACTGCCCAAGTCAGCATAACTGACAGTGATAACTTCAGTTGCCAGAGGTTCAAGCTTTTCCTGCGAACGTGCTGCCGTAAGTTCGGCCTCCCGCATTGTGCGGATCTGCTCTTTCGGTAAGACGCGAACCACATTCCCTTCCTGAAGCATACCGAGATTGGTGATATCTAAAACAAGCTCCAATGCCTGATCCCAAGGAACATCAATCAATCTCAGCGTAACGTTACCTTTAACCTCATCAGAAGCAATAATATTTAAATTACTGATTTCTGCAATCAACCGCAAAATATCTCTGACATTAGCATTGTCAAACACCAGGGAAGTTTTCGCCCCAGTGTACTTTTTTTCATCAGAACCAATTTGCTCAATAACAGGCACACCTAAACCGGGGGCCATCATGGTTTCCTGACCCAGAGCAGGAGTACCCATCGACGAATCGCCAGAAGTAACCACATCTCTATCTACGGGAATCGGCAAATATCCGGTAACCATTTCATGATCGGTCGCAAACTTACCATCTGTGACAACAAAGCTGTAACCATTAGCTGTTTTCTGCAAACGATAAGGGACATCACCTTTCAAAGTAACTGTAAAGCGAACTTCCGGCTGCCCACCAACATTAACCAGGTAAGGCAAAACGGAATAGATAGCACTGGGAAATGCCAAAGTATCAAATTCCCTCCGCAAGGCACGTGGCAACGTCGAATTTTTCAGAGAAAACGACACCTTATTTCCGTTCTTTGTCGGCTCAGTAGCAGCAGCTTCACCATCCACTTCGATCAAAAGTTTGGATTCCTGATCTGCTTTTGCGAAATCTATAGATGTAACTTTTAAACTTCCAACAGTCTGCGGCTCAACTTGAACCTGTTGAGTAACCGTTTGCGGTGCCTGCCAAGTTACAACGACTGATTCATTTTCGATATTTACCTTAAAAGTTGGGAATTCGGACCCTGCAACATCAAAAACAAAGCGAGTTTTATCTTCATAGGAACCAACCCGAAGAGTTTTGAATCCATTACTCAACTTAAAACTGTTGTTGTGAACTCCCGGCTGCACTCCGTACAAATCAACAACCAAACGCTTAGGAGAATCGAGTGTGAAATAGCGGACTTTTTCGACACCTGCACTGGCTGTCAGTTCAGCTTTCTGATCAGCAACAGTGACTGAAGATAGCGAATCTGCGGCAAACGATGCTGGCGCCAGCATCGATATCATCGCCATAAAAACCATACTGAGGATCACACTTCTCATATTTAATTCCCCTAAAATCAGTCGTGAATAAAGACGGTTCAACATAGATGAACCTACATCTCTATATAACGCTCTTCCTTAAATTCTTTACCTGTGAAATTATCAATACCAATCTCTTCGATCACTATACGGTCAGGGCTTTTTTCAACCCGCATACCGGTCTCTTTATCCAAAACAACAGATTTCGTTTCAATCCGTTTCACAACCCCACTATTAGGACCGATGAGATCACCAATTTTTACTGTATAACTTTTCCCATCAGGAGCCTTCACCATTGCATGAGGAGAGCCGTCGATTATCAACATGGCCATCAACCGAAACTGACTTAATTCAAACTTCTCCAGAGGGCCCAAATCACGTTTGGGTCGTGTTTGCGTCTTTTTTATTTTTTGAACCAAAGGTGCAAACGGGTCTCGGAGTCCAACAGGACTATAGGTAAATTCTTCCTCTACGGCCTTTTTTTCAGTTTGAGTTGCCTCTTCCTCCGCCGAAATAGCACCTGATGTTGCTAAGGCTAAAAATAAACAAGCGGCAAACGATATGACTATCAATGATTTAATACGCATAGAACAAATCATTTCCGCTTACCTTTCTTCTTTGGCGGGGGGGGTGGATTTTCAACAAAACGGAACGTGACCGCCTGACAATCGATCGAAAGATTAGTGCCACCGCCAACATCCTTCGCCCCACCCATTTTTAAATTTTTGATATTAACGATCCGTTGCATTTTACCTACAGAGTCAAAAAAGAGCGCCGCCTGATGGTAGGAACCGCTAAGTTTCAGATCAACAGGAACTTCAGCGTAAAAACCTTTGCCATTTTCACCCTTTGGCTGAAAACGCAAAATTTCGAGGCCCTCCCCCTTCGCTAAATCAGCAATACCAGCCAGCAAACTTGGAATTTCTTTCTTTAATGGCAGTTCAGCAAGCGCCGTCTTTAGATCTTGTTCCAGTTTTGCGTATTCTTTTTTATAAACCGCTAACTTAGAAGCAATCCTCTGGTTCTTAGCCAACAAAGCCTGGGCAGAGGACTTACGATCAAGAAGTTTGCTATATTCCTCGACTTGCTCCTGATACACCAAAAAATAAAACCCACCTCCGATAGCAACCATCACCACTAGCAGAATAATCAGTTTTTGGTATGCAGGGAGATTCAGAACTTTTTCAACACGTGCGTCCATTAATTCAACCCTACCTTATTGGGGTGATGGCTTTTGAGTGCGACACTTGAGAGAAAATTGCTGCATTTTGATCCCACCAACAGCCTTTTGCTCTGTCACGCCCAGCTCAACGCCTTGATAGTAAGGAGATCTTTCCAAATTATTCATAAAGCTTGCAACGGTCTTCTCGCTATCGCCAATTCCGGTCAAACTTACATTTCCACCACTTTCAGAAAAATCAAGTAGCCATACCTTATCAGGTAATGCACGGCTCAATTCATCCAAAAGATGTACAGGACCAGACTTTCCGGCCTTAAGTTCCGCCAAGACTGCAAGCTTCTGCTCCAATTCTTTTTTCTTTTTCTCGTAGTTGGCAACTTCACCAAGCTTTTCTTTCAATGCCTTGTTCTGACGGTCGATATCGGCGATCTCCGCCTTGATTCCATCAATCTCCATCATTTTATTGACATAAAGAGCTCCACACCCCACACCAACCAAAACAATACATAGAAGCAGCACTAAAATTTGTGAGCGCAGTTTCTCTTTCTGTTGTGCAGCTCTAACCGGCAGCAGGTTTATCCGAATCATCTGTCACCCACCTTCCTCATTGCCAAACCAGTCGCAACGGAAAACATGGGGCTAATTGCATCGAGATACTCAACATCAAATTCTTTTTCGTTAACAATTATATTGCGGAAAGGTTTCGCGCGTTCAACAGTGATCCCCAATCTATTTTCCAACGTTTTACTAATCTGCTCAGAGCTCGAAACTCCGCCGGTCAAATAAACTTTTTTCACCCGATCCTCACTTGAGGTTGCCGCAAAGAAGTCAAGCGACCTTTGAACTTCCTGGACTAGATTTTCAATTGCATCGCTTAGGACCTCGTTGATCGATTCAGGATCAGCGTCAGCGATATCGCGATCCCCCAGCTTAGCGCATTCAGCCTCTTCACCACTAAGCCCCAGCCGTTTCTGCAGTTCTTCACCCAACAAGTTTCCACCGGTCTGGATATCTCTAGTGAAGACTGACATATCACCTTTAAGCACGTTGACGTTTGTCGCACTGGCTCCCAAATCAATTAAAGCAACGACTTCATCTTCGACGAAACCGTAGTTGTAATCGAACATGTTTTCGACTGCGAAACAGTCGATATCCATTATTACCGGCTCTAAACCAGCTTCAGCAAAAACGGCCACAAAATCATTGACGAAATCCTTTTTCGCAGCAACCAGCATGACATTCATTTGCGATGGATCTTTCGAGTCAGGACCGATAATTTGAAAATCAATATTCACTTCAGAAATATCAAAAGGAATATACTGCTCCGCTTCCCATAGGATAGAAGCCTCCAACTCTTTTTCTGTCATGACTGGCAACAAAATTTTTCTGATAATGACAGAGTGCCCAGACACCGAAGTTGCAACACGTTTCGCCTTGACCCTCATCCCCTGCATCAAGCGTTGAATTGCTTCCACAATAGCTGTTGAGTCCATAATGGCATTATCAACAATTGTTTCCGGAGCCAAAGGCATGATCCCGATATTCACCAGATGGAAGCTCCCACGAGATTCACGCAAACACACTAGCTTAACAGCGCTTGACCCGACGTCGATACCGACAATGTCTTTTTTCGAGGCGAACATTTCTTATCCAGTCCGAATAGAGTTACTTAAAGCAAAAAGCACATACTGATATACCACGACAACATACTATTGTTCGGGAAAGACCTTTTCTTTATCAGAAAGTTTATAGCCAAGGGCCAAAATTATCTTGCGCATCGTTTCCATCCGACAGGGACAACCGCTTTCTATACGTGTAATCGTCAACGGCGACACATCAGCCTTCCGAGCAAGCTCAGCCTTACTCATCAGTAAAGATTCGCGAATTTTTTTTACACGGTTTACCATCATGCACATAGCCCTTAAATAGCAATGATATCCAAATTGTGCATAATTATAGGTCAGTGAGGTCTATTGTCAAGTAATTTTAAATTTATCCAATAAACAGAAACCCATAAAAAACGATATTTAATTAGATAATTCCAGCGCACCACAACAAGTAGTAGCGCTCAAAAATAACCAGCGCACATCTTGTGCCTATTGAATAGTGACGAATCGTCCTAGAGATAATCAACCTTTTGCAATTTCAACGATAAAAAGAGAGATACCACTCGATAATATCCGCCCCCCAGAACAGATACACAAGTGCTGCTGAAGTCAGAAAGGGACCAAAAGGTAGCGCCAAGCGTGAATTTGTTTTGCCAATTATCATCACTGGAACTCCTACTAAAGTTCCGGTCAGAGAGGCAAAAAAAACAATTGGAAAGATCGCCTTCCAGCCGAGAAACGCACCCAGCATCGCAAGCAACTTGATATCCCCTCCCCCCATCCCCTCACGTTTGGTGGCAATTTCATAAAGCCAGGCGATCAAAAACAAAATTCCGCCGCCCAGCAGAATCCCGAACAAAGAATCGGTCCAAGAAATCCAAGGCACAAAGAAAGAGCACAAAAAGCCTAATATAATCCCTGGCAGACTGATCACATCGGGGATAATTTGATGATCAAGATCGATAAAAGTAACAACAATCAGCGAGGCACCAAACAGCCAATAGACTACCGTTGGTGGCCGCAAACCAAAGTAGTAGAGGACCGCCACAAACACCAACCCGGTCAGCGCTTCAATAAATGCATACCGAACCGGGATGCGAACACCGCAAAACCCGCAGCGCCCACGCAAAAAAACATAGCTTAGAATCGGGATATTCTGGTACCAACGAATTCGGTTCTCACATTTAGGGCAATGTGACGGTGGGGAGATGACCGACTTTCCAGCAGGGATGCGATAGATACAAACATTGAGAAAGGAGCCGATAACGGCCCCCAAAACAAATGCGAACACAAGCAAAATGAAGACTTGAGTATTCAGCATAAAAACCTTCCTGGGGAATTAAGAACAATACACCATGAACCTATCTACGCATGCAGAGCGATCTCTCCCGCTACCCAACAATTCGCATAAAAACATTCTCATACTCATCAATACTGCGCTCGTAGGAAAACATTTTGAGAGCCCCCCCCCTCAACGCTACCGGGTGCTTCATCAAATCATCAATCTTATCTGCAATATCTTGTGGATCCTTTCTCTTGACCAGTTTCCCAAAACCGGTCACATCAACTACCTCCCTAACACCAGGCATATCTGAGGCAATCACCGGGGTCCCGCAAAGCATAGCTTCTATCTGCACCATCCCGAAAGCTTCCAACGGATCAACGCTCGGCAGCACAAGGACATCTATCAAATTGTAAAAAGCAAGCAGTTCGTCAAACTTCAAAAAACCGGTAAATAAAACACGTTCTGGGTAACGACTTATCAGTCTGTCCAATTCAGATTTGACAGATCCACC
>QKCR01000144.1 GCA_003245575.1 Alphaproteobacteria bacterium
AAAAAAAGGAAGACGGGGCAGATATAGCTGAACTGCCACAAAATAAAATCAGCAGCAGAAAAAAAGCAAAAAATAAATTTAAAACAGATTTCATAGACACAAAAATAATAAAAAACCTCGCCAAAAGCGAGGTCTTTAAAAATCGTGATATTGAATAATAAGCTCTTCTGTGCTTGGAAGACCTGGCAACGACCTACTCTCCCATATCTTAAGACATAGTACAATCGGCCCGAAGGTTTTTCACAGTCCAGTTCGAAATGGGATGGCGTGTTTCACACTTGGTAAAGCCACCAGGTCATCCAAAAACAGAACAGTAATTTTGTCAAAATTTAAAACAAGGTAATCAATTCATACCGCAACGGATTTACCGCTGCGCGTGATTATATTCACACTTTTGGCCATAAGGCCATGGCGTGGAATTCAAGCCGATCGAACAATTAGTACCGGTTAGCTTCACACATTACTGCGCTTCCACATCCGGCCTATCAACGTGGTAGTCTTCCACGGTTCTGATAGGGATACCTAGTTTTGAGGGAGGCTTCACGCTTAGATGCTTTCAGCGTTTATCCCGTCCACACATAGCTACCCAGCACTGCTCCTGGCGGAACAACTGGTACACCAGAGGTGTGTCCATCCCGGTCCTCTCGTACTAAGGACAGCTCCTCTCAAGTATCCTACACCCACGGCAGATAGGGACCAAACTGTCTCACGACGTTTTGAACCCAGCTCACGTACCTCTTTAAATGGCGAACAGCCATACCCTTGGGACCTGCTCCAGCCCCAGGATGAGATGAGCCGACATCGAGGTGCCAAACAGCGCCGTCGCTGTGGACGCTTGGGCGCTATCAGCCTGTTATCCCTAGAGTACCTTTTATCCGTTGAGCGATGGCCCTTCCATGAGGAACCACCGGATCACTATGACCGCCTTTCGGCTCTGCTCGACTTGTCAGTCTCGCAGTCAGGCAAGCTTATGCCATTGCACTCTTGAAGACGATTTCCAACCGTCCTGAGCTTACCATCGCGCGCCTCCGTTACACTTTGGGAGGCGACCGCCCCAGTCAAACTACCCACCATGCAGGGTCCCAACTCCAGATAATGGAGCTTGGTTAGACATCACGAAGGTCAAGGGTGGTATTTCAACATTGGCTCCACAAATACTGGCGTACCTGCTTCAAAGCCTCCCACCTATCCTACACATGACAATCGTAATGCCACTGCAAAGCTATAGTAAAGGTTCATAGGGTCTTTCCGTCTGACCGCGGGAACCCCGTATCTTCACGGGGAATCCAATTTCACTGAGTCGGTGTTGGAGACAGTGGGGACATCGTTACGCCATTCGTGCAGGTCGGAACTTACCCGACAAGGAATTTCGCTACCTTAGGACCGTTATAGTTACGGCCGCCGTTTACCGGGACTTCGATTCAGAGCGTTAACCCCTCCTCTTAATCTTCCGGCACCGGGCAGGCGTCAGACCCTATACGTCCACTTACGTGTTCGCAGAGCCCTGTGTTTTTGGTAAACAGTCGCATCCCCCTAGTTTGTGCCCCCCACCAAAAGTTGCCTTTCGATGGGGCATGCTTATCCCGAAGTTACGCATGTAATTTGCCGAGTTCCTTCAACACCGTTCTCTCAAGCGCCTCGGTATACTCTACCATCCCACCTGTGTCGGTTTAGGGTACGGTCTATATGCTGGAGTTATTTCCTGGATGTCCCAGGCAGCCTTTCCAATCCAATAAGGAAAAACTGCTTTCGGCCACCGTCACTTCCAGCAGGCCCAGGAATATTAACCTGGTTCCCATCGACTACGCTTTTCAGCCTCGCCTTAGGGGCCGGCTCACCCTGCCCTGATTAACATTGGACAGGAACCCTTGGGATTTCGGCGACAGAGTTTCTCACTCTGTTTATCGTTACTCATGTCCGCATTCTCACTTGTGATATCTCCAGCCCACCTCACGGTGAACCTTCACAGACTTACACAACGCTCCGCTACCATGCTATAAAGCATCCTCAGCTTCGGTACGTAATTTTAGCCCCGGTACATCTTCGGCGCCGGACCTCTTATTTAGACCAGTGAGCTATTACGCTTTCTTTAAAAGATGGCTGCTTCTAAGCCAACTTCCTGGTTGTCATGGAAGTCCAACTTCCTTTCACACTTAATTACGATTTGGGGACCTTAGCTGGAGGTCTGGGTTGTTTCCCTCTTGACAATGGACGTTATCACCCACTGTCTGTCTGCCGTGATTGTACTCTTCGGTATTCGGAGTTTGGTTCGAGTTAGTAAGGCTTGCGCCCCCCTTCCCGATCCAGTGCTCTACCCCCGAAGGTAAGACACGACGCACTACCTAAATAGTTTTCGCGGAGAATCAGCAATTACCCGGTTTGATTGGCCTTTCACCCCTAACCACAGCTCATCCAAAAGTTTTTCAACACTTACTAGTTCGGTCCTCCATTGCGTGTTACCGCAACTTCAACCTGGCCATGGCTAGATCACCGGGCTTCGGATCTAATCCTGCATACTCTCGCCCTATTCAGACTCGGTTTCCCTACGCCTACACCTAACGGCTTAAGCTCGCATGCAAGACTAACTCGCGGACCCATTATACAAAAGGTACGCCGTCACGGAACAAGTCCGCTCCGACTGTTTGTATGCATCCGGTTTCAGGTCTTTTTCACTCCCCGCTTGGGGTGCTTTTCACCTTTCCTTCACAGTACTGGTACACTATCGGTCGATCAGGAGTATTTAGCCTTAGAGGATGGTCCCCCTATATTCAGACAGGATTACACGTGTCCCGCCTTACTCAAGAGTCATTCTGCTTTTTACTTGTACCGGACTATCACCGTCTATGGTGTTGGTTTCCAACAACTTCCAATTATTACAGAACAACCACTGGGCTGTTCCCCGTTCGCTCGCCACTACTAAGGGAATCTCGGTTGATTTCTTTTCCTCGGGATACTGAGATGTTTCACTTCTCCCGGTTCGCTTCGCTTACCCTATGTATTCAGGTAAGGATACCACATAAGTGGTGGGTTCCCCCATTCGGAAATCTCCGGGTCAAAGCTTGTTCACAGCTAACCGGAGCTTATCGCAGCGTACCACGTCCTTCATCGCCTCTGATCGCCAAGGCATCCACCAGATGCACTTAAACGCTTGAATTCAAATCCGCTGCTTGTGGTGTTAAATTGATTCTCAGTTTATAGATCTTGACAAAAAATTTTCTAATCTAAAACGGCTCGTTTTAGATTAGAACCTATAATTATTATTCAATATTCACGATGTGTAATAACCGAAGACTAAAGTCTTCATTAAAAAACAGCAGACTGTTCTTAGACGAAAACTATAATCTAGCTTGATGGTGGACCTTAGCGGGATCGAACCGCTGACCTCCTGAATGCAAATCAGGCGCTCTCCCAGCTGAGCTAAAGGCCCTCTATCAGAGATAAATGGTGGGCCAGAGTGGACTCGAACCACCGACCTCACCCTTATCAGGGGTGTGCTCTAACCAGCTGAGCTACTAGCCCATCAAACTCTTAAAACAAAATCTATCCGAGAAGATACGCCGACAGCAGCAGACGCAAAAACCGTCACATCCTTAGAAAGGAGGTGATCCAGCCGCTCCTTCCGAAACGGCTACCTTGTTACGACTTAGTCCCAGTCACCAGCCCTGCCGTGGTTAGCTGCCTCCTTGCGGTTAGCTCACTACCTTCAGGCAAAACCGACTCCCATGACTTGACGGGCGGTGTGTACAAGACCCGGGAACGTATTCACCGTAGCGTGCTGATCTACGATTACTAGCGATTCCAACTTCATGCACTCGAGTTGCAGAGTACAATCCGAACTGAGATGGCTTTTGGGGATTGGCTTGGCCTCGCGACCTTGCAACCCACTGTCACCACCATTGTAACACGTCTCTAGCCCTACCCGTAAGGGCCATGATGACTTGACGTCATCCCCACCTTCCTCCGGCTTGTCACCGGCAGTCTCATCTGAGTGCCCAACTAAATGCTGGCAACAGACGACGAGGGTTGCGCTCGTTGCGGGACTTAACCCAACATCTCACGACACGAGCTGACGACAGCCATGCAGCACCTGTGTCCAGTCCAACTAAATGAAGAAATCCATCTCTGGAAATCCCAACTGGCATGTCAAGGGTAGGTAAGGTTCTTCGCGTTGCTACGAATTAAAGGACATGTTCCACCGCTTGTGCGGGTCCCCGTCAATTCCTTTGAGTTTTAACCTTGCGGCCGTACTTCCCAGGCGGTGTGCTTAAAACGTTAGCTCCGTCACTGAATGGCAATGCCACCCAACAACTAGCACACATCGTTTACGGTGTGGACTACCAGGGTATCTAATCCTGTTTGCTCCCCACACTTTCATGCCTCAGCGTCAGTTCCCGTCCAGTTGGCCGCCTACGCCACTGGTGTTCCTCCGAATATCTGCGAATTTCACCTCTACACTCGGAATTCCGCCAACCCCTCCGGGACTCTAGCAAGACAGTTTCAAAAGCAGTTCCAGGGTTGAGCCCTGGGATTTCACTCCTGACTTGTCTAGCCGCCTACGCATTCTTTACGCCCAGTGATTCCGAACAACGCTTGCCACATTCGTATTACCGCGGCTGCTGGCACGAATTTAGCCGTGGCTTCTTCTACGGGTACGGTCATTATCATCCCCGTCGAAAGAGCTTTACAACCCTAGGGCCTTCATCACTCACGCGGCATGGCTGGATCAGGCTTTCGCCCATTGTCCAATATTCCTCACTGCTGCCTCCCGTAGGAGTCTGGGCCGTGTCTCAGTCCCAGTGTGGCTGATCATCCTCTCAGACCAGCTACTGATCGTAGGCTTGGTAGGCCATTACCCCACCAACTACCTAATCAGACGCGGGCCGATCCTTCAGCGATAAATCTTTGATCCGGAGATATTATACGGTATTAGCACCAGTTTCCCGGTGTTGTCCCGTACTGAAGGGTACGTTCCCACGCGATACTCACCCGTGCGCCACTAACCCCGAAGGGTCCGTTCGACTTGCATGTGTTAGGCCTGCCGCCAGCGTTCGTTCTGAGCCAGGATCAAACTCTCAAGTTTGAATCCATGATTTCAAAAACATCACTGTTCTTGTCTCAAGTAAAAATTAACTTAGACCTGCAATCTTGCATAACTTATTGCGTGATAAGATTCTACAGAAAGCAAGTCTAGTTTTGTAAACAACGTGACAATAATCACGCTACTGCTGTCTGCGAATCTTCTCTTATAGTTTTGTCTTCACGATGTTTAATAACCACGACACAAACAAAGCCTAGTCGGCGATTGTGTCACCGAGATCCGTATTCGTTTCTCGTTTCGTTTAGGTTTGCGGACTATAGCGATTTGCTATTTTGCCGTCAACCCCCAAAATTAAATTTTTTACAATTTTTTTTCGGGGCAGTGCGTTGGTTTTGTTTGCTTTTTCAAGCACCTCAGCGCTGCAGAGAGCGGCTTTATATACAGAGGATTTTGCCTTGTCAAACATCTTTTTTAAAAAAATGTAAAAAAATTCAAAAACGACAGAAATCCGCCAGAAAACAAATGTTTATAAAGGCAATTCCTGCCTTTCAACATACCTGAGGCTGCATTACCCTTACATGAAATTTGAACTTTTCGCCGAGATTCGGCCCGGAACAGGGAAAATGCGTCCAAAACAATCGTCTTTACTCCTCACAACCATTCTGGCTGGGCTGACCTTTACCCCTTTCACACAGGCAGAATCACAAGATACCCCGGCCAAAAGAGGGCTTAGCAGCTGGATAAACCCGTCTGACATTGCTTTGGAACCGATTCTACTCTCTTCAGAACAACTGGATGAGGCGCAAATTGAGGACCTTCTCCAAACATCAGCCCCTTATAAGATCGGCTCTACAAAATCATCTCTCGAGAAATACTATGAAGAACGTAGCGGGACTTCCTTAGATCAATTTGGATATACAAGATTAAACACCACAAACGCACAACCACAAAAGAGCGACCGTTCGCTAGGTGAAGTACAGGACACATATATACTCGGAAGCGGCGACGAAATCTCTGTAACAATCAGGGGGCAAGAAAATTCAAACAGTACAATAAAAATATCTTCTGATGGGCAATTGATAATTGAAGATCTCGCACCGATCCCTGCCGCGGGTCGAACCATCAAAGATGTGCGTGAAGAATTACAATCTCTTTTAGGCGATTACTACAACACGGATATATTTCTCTCACTTACAAAAACCAAACAACTGAATGTGCGTGTAACAGGTAACGTCGCAACACCGGGTGACATTACGCTTTCCTCATACGATACAGTTATGGATGCATTGATCGCTGTCGGCGGTGTTTCAAAAACCGGCACGCTCAGACAAATCAAATTAATTCGCGGCAGCTCTTCTACAATCATCGACCTATATGGTCTTTTGGTATTCGGATCAGCGACCTCTGACATCACACTGCGTGATGGAGACACTATACAAGTCGGACCAATCGGCCCGACCATCGCGATAGCAGGTGCCGTCAAGCGCGCAGGTATCTATGAAATACTGCCTGCTTTTAATCCGCAGTGGAAAGAAAGCGGAGAAACCAGTCAAAAACTCTCACTGGATGATCTCATGATGCTTGCAGGCGGTTCACTGGCACCAGGTAAGCATCGCTATATTCGTATGGCGCCTGATCAAATGGGTCGTGATACAACAGAAGATATAAAAGAAACGGATTTAAAAATCTTCCGTGACGGAGACATTCTGAATATCCTCAAAGGAAAAGAAGTCAGGACCAATGCCGTCGAACTCTCAGGGAAGACACGTGCAGACGGAGTCTATTCTATAAAAGACACCCCGTCTCTCTCTTATCTTCTAAGCGACGAGACAATACTTACACCTGATACATACCCGTTAATCGGGATTGTCGAACGATGGAACCCGTCTCAACTTTCAACAGAACTGATTTCTTTTTCTCCTAAAAAGATCATCAATGGCGAGGCTGACCTCAGACTGCGTGAATCTGATCGGGTGATGCTTTTCACGCGTGCAGAGATCAAGTCACTTGGCGCACCTGAATCTGCTCTAAATGAAAACGCATTAAAGCTCGCATCACTGAACACGAATACATACGGTGCGAGTGATCTGGAACAGCGTGATGAAGAATCACGCACCAAGTCCCAACTTGCGCCCAACATCAAACATTTTCTCCTCGAGCATTCGGCTTTTATTCGTGGCTCCGTCAGAAACAGTGGAGCATTCCCGATTGCAAACGGTACAACACTCGATTCGTTACTGGCCACGGCAGGCGGCCCTTCATTGGAAGCTAGCCTCGGCAACATCGAAATTACCCAGCCCCTTGGCGAAGGTCAAAACAAACGGGCAAATATTGATTTAACAAACACACCCGCACGAACAATCACTTTGCATCCGGGAGATACCATACGCATCAATCAGAAGTTCCGACGCATCGAAGATAATCATGTACTCTTGGTGGGCGAAGTACGCAACCCGGGAACATATGACCTTCTACCGGGAGACACTCTTTCTAAACTGATAGAACGCGCAGGTGGCATTACCGAGCAAGCCTATCCGAAGGGTGCCATCTTCTCGCGTAAAACAGAGCGCATGAGAGAAGAACAGCGCTTCCGCTCCCAAGCACGAGATCTGGAACTCAAACTGGCGTCGGCTCTCTCTCAAAAAGATGACGACAAAAAGCCCGCCACCGATGAAGTCACTCTGGCTCAATCCCTAATAGCTGATTTAAAAAATGCAGAAGCTTTAGGCCGCCTCACTGTCGAAGCTGATCCGGGCATGCTCGCAGCTAACCCCGATATGGATATTTTGCTCGAAACAGGTGACCGCATTTATGTACCGAAACGTCCACTGACAGTCCGCGTTGCAGGGGAAGTCCTCTCCCCTGCCTCTCTTCAATTCCGCTCGGGTAAAAAACCACTCATCTATATAGATGAGGCCGGCGGCTTCACTTACAACGCCGATCAGGACCGTGCTTTTGTCGTTTATCCTGACGGCAGCGCCTCCCCACTCGCAGTATCTGCATGGAATCATTCTGCCGACATGATTCCCCCCGGATCAACAATCATCGTTCCGCGTGACCCGAAACCTCTGACCTTTATGGATGGGGCAAAAGACCTCAGCCAGATTTTAGCAAACCTCGCCACAACGGCAATCTTTGCTGATGATATTGCGAATGACCACTAAGAAAACATTCACCATCGTCACCATTACCTATAACAACCGTGCAGGACTAAATAAGACCGCGCACTCGATCCTGGCTCAAACCTGCTTGGATTATGAATGGCTGATAATTGATGGCGCCTCAACCGACGGCACACAAGAAGACTTCTCCGATTATACGACAGCGCACATCTTCAGTGAACCTGATCAAGGCATATATGATGCCATGAATAAGGGATTAGATCATGCCGCAGGCGAATATGTGATATTTATGAATGCAGGCGATCAATTTGCCGATAAAGACATTCTTCAAATCGTTAAAGGACATATCTCCTCCTCCCCTGACCTAATTTATGGAGATTCGTTCGAAGAAACTGAAAGTGGTTCAAGACATTACAAAAGTGCGAAGTCCCCATCACACATCACGCGCGGATTATTCACCCATCATCAATCTATATTTTATAGTCAAGCATCTTTGAGCACAGTGCGCTACGACCTTTCATATAAAATAGCGGCCGATTATCATTTGACACTGAATTTTCTAAAAGAACACGATACCACAATTTATATCTCCAAACCGATCTGCATCTTTGAAGCGGGCGGAATTTCGCAACGGAATATAAAGATGGGAAGAGACGAACAATTTAGAGCACGACAAGAATACGGCATGCCCTACTGGAAAAATATTATTCTGACCCAAAAGCAAAAAGCGGCGAGTTTTCTGCGCCGCTTGTGTCCTAATCTATTTTGGAAGCTTAAACGTAAGGCCCCATAACTTTACCGAGAAAAGATGTTCGCTCTTGCGGACGCTTTCCGGTCAATTTTTCAACTGCCGCTGATTTTGCGGCGCCGATAAAATCGAGTCCCAAGGCAACAGCTCCAATAAACGGTGCTACGGAATCAAAAAAAGCCTGTTCTATTTTCGGGGCCATATGTCTTTCTCCTGTTCTTTTATTTTTTTGTCGGGGTTAGTTCCAACCCGACATACTATCTTCAATACTGGCAAGATCCACCGCGTTTCCACGAGCCTGAGAACTTCTGCCCAAAAAGCGAACCGTATTGGCCAAACATTTCTTGGCCACCAAGCCTACAACACTTCGAAAGTTTCTTGCAAGAAAAGTGACGCTTTCATCAGAGTCGGCACTGTGCTTCATAAACTGGCGTACAATCATAATACATCCCCCCGTCAGGAATTTACGTAATATTTTGGATGTATTTATAATACTTATATTTACCGATTGCAAGTTTTTGGCCGTTTTTCCCGTCTAAAAACCCTAATTTCAGGAAAAAACCCAATAAAAACAATATCTCCGCTCGAAATCGACTGCGCCGAAGGAAGGATTTGGCGGCATCACGCCAAGCAATTGGGTCTTTCGGCCACGCCCCCTTCTTATTCATGCCGACTTCCCAAGCGGCATATTTCTCGTGACGAAAGGCCCATGCCCGCTGATCTTCCAAAGCAAAATGCAATAGATAAGACGTCAAAGTACCAATCTGCCCATCTGCCTGTAAACAGACGGGCTGATAATGTCCTTCAATCTCGCCCATCCCCGGAATATCAAGATCATCCACAACGGGAAAAGCCATGCGCTTACGATCCAGCAACGCAATTTTCTTATTCGGCAACCCGAAACGCAAGATTTGTCCCCCGATACAATATCGGCCCGTCACAAAAAATCCGCAGGCATCTGGCTCTCCATTCAAAAACAAATGACGTATGTCCTCAACCAATTCAGGAGTAACAATCTCGTCTGCATCCAAAAAGAAAACCCAATCATGCTTGAGCTTTAATGTATCCAAACACCATTGTCGCTTTTTCGGGTACTGACCGTCCCATGAAAAGGAAATAACTTCCGCGCCACACGCACGGGCAATCTCACATGTCTGATCTCGGCTATGTGAATCAACAACAAGGATTTCATCAAAATCATGAACGGACCGAAGGCACGCTTCAATACGCTGCCCTTCATTCTTGGTCACAACAATAACAGTAACGGGAATTTGACCTTGGCTCATAAATTATCCTGACGATCGTTTAATTCCTGACGGATCGTAAAGAACAAAAGACCGAGAATAAAACCGAACATACCTAATACTGGAAACAGAATAACGGCACGCGGCGAGACAGGACGCGGGCTGACATTAGCATCTTCGATGATACTCAGGGCATAAGGCGTTTCAATAGAGAGCAACATTCTCCGCCGCTCTTCTGCCATCAACAATCGTGTTAAAGATTTTCTGTGATCCGGATGAAGCGTTGTCTTCATCTCGCGCTTCAACCAATCAATGCGCGCCTCAACATCACGTTTAACATCCATGCGAATAAGCTGATCAGAAATACGCACCAGATTGCGCAAAACCTTTTCAGCAAATATGGGATCTGGGTGCGTATAAACCAACCGCACACTTCCCGTATCACCAATTGGGTCAATCTGAATCGTTCTAAAGAGATGCTCGGACAATTCCGACGCGCCCTGCATGTGTCCGCGTCCACCGACAAATCGGGCACTCTGGTTAACACCGTCCAGTGTCCCGTCAAGTTTTAACAAGACCGCTGCAACGGCAGGTCCGCGTAAACTTTGTTGAAAGCGGATATATTCGCCATCTTGGGAAACAGCCTGAGCCGAAGACGGCGACAAAACAGGGGGAACATCTTCTGCCAGAAAATTAAGAGCCTCAGCCCCCTGACGCGGAGGGGCAACGATCATGCGCGCTTCATATTGGGGCTTGAGGACAAACAGCAAAACGCACGCCACCAAGCACCCTGCAAGAAATCCGACGACCAGAGATACTCTGGCACACCACAAATATGTGACAAAATCAGCTAAGGAATAAATTCGCTTATGGGACGAATGGGACATCAGGTTTCAGTCAGATTAATATGAACTGATGAAAAGCTTAGAGGAAACGACTAAGCAACGCGAGTACGAATCGTATCTCTGGCACTTCTAATCCACGAAGAAATGGAATGATCCGGCGAGAAATCCTTACCCGCGCGGCTAGCTCCGGTCATCGCCGCAAACCAGCTATTCCCGTCCATCCGCATTTGCAGAATCTCTGCTGCCAATTTCTTGGCATTTCCTTGCTCGACAATTGCCCCTGCTCCATATTCACGGATCACACGAGCTGTCTCAGTATGGTCAGGCCCGATCAAGATACACGGACGCCCCGCAGCCAAAGCCGCATAAAGCTTGGAAGGGACCAACATACCGGCAGCTTCATGTTTCATGCTAATCAAATGAACATCGCCGCTTTCCATCAACTCTTTCAAACGGGACACAGGCTGCGCAGGCAACAAACGGATATTATCTAACCCGCGACGGGCGCGCTCATAAGCAATACGATCATACCCAGCGCCTTCCCCGACAAAGACGAACTCAATCTCGGGATGCTCAGGCGAGAGCATAGCCGCAGCTTCTAAGATCGTACTCACAGGATGGGCACGCCCCAAATTTCCGGCATAAAGCACGCGGAACTTCGGAGTTTCATCCAGAAAGAACGGACGTTGTTTCAATGCGCCTCTGGCTTGCGCGGCAAAATTCCCGTTTGCAGCCCCTTTAATACGGATAGGCTCTCTTGCAGATTTTTGAGCACCTGATGCCGCCGACAGAGCAAAGCGCGCATTTTGCATACGGGAAGCATGCTCTGCGCTGCCCTTGGTAGGCGCTAAAGTAAAATTAGACAGCTCAAGATCAGGCCAATTCGGAATAATTGTGACTTTGGACATATCAAGTCCTGTAAAAGCCAAATGCTTGGCCATACACCGCCCGACAACAACAACACGGTCACAAGATTTCATAGCGCGTCTTGATGTGGCTTTCAGGAAGTTCATAACTTTCGTTGGAATATTTAACCCCAGAACAGGCAGGATGTCAGGATAGAGATCATGACACCAATGAATGTGGGAACAGCGTTTGAAACGGGCCAGAATACGCCCCGCAACCACCAACATCGGCGGATCTGTCAATGTGACAACCATATTATGGCGCGGAAGCATCATGGCTGCAAATAACAGGCGAACCCAAATCCAGAAATAAGCCAGAATGGACTTCGCTCCGCTCGCAGAAATCCGGCGCACTGTCACAGGCCCATCTTGGTAGATTCCTGCTTTAGGACCGGTTGTTAAAACCGTGACATCCCAACCGTCTCGCGCAAAAGCGTGCGCCAAATCTCTTAATACACGTCCTGTAGCACCCCGAACCGGAGGATAGACGCGATTAATGAATAAAACGGATGGACGTTTCATACCCTAAAAAACCTGCTCCCCGCCCTTGTTGGTACGGAAAAATAGCTACGTGATGTTGAAGTAGGGTTTTTATGCCACAACAGGCGATTTTTTTTCAAGCTTTAGATGAGCTTTTTCAAAAAATACCAACAAGATAAGTCCGAAACCTAAGGATTTGTAGCTCGCATAGATCCCCCCTGAAATCAGCAAAGGGAACAATAAAATCAGGAACAAAGCACGCCTTTGGGCCAAAACAGGCAAGGCTTTCAAGACGACAAAGACAAGGGTCGTAAAGACCAAACCTGCCCCGAATACCCCTGTTTTAAGTAAAAGGGCAGATAACAGAGAATGGGTAAACAGGACAGGCAATCCACCGACCGCAGGATTCTCAAATCGCACGCCCCATCCGTAGCCGAACAGAGCATGTCCCCAGTCCCGAAACACCAAATCCAGCACCGTTTCCCATTCCTGGGCACGAGAATTCAACCCCACCAACTGCGTTTTTCTGACCAAAAGGGCAAATATTTCAGATAGATAAGGCCATAACAGCCCACAAATCCCGCCCATAACTGCCGCAAATACCAGAATACGGGCAGGATAAGTCCGCAATAACAAAAGCAACATCCCTCCCAATACCAGAACCACAGCCGTTAAACCTGCCCTCTGGACCATAAAGATCATCGACAGCACAGGAACAAAGGCCAGAAGCGCAAAAAACACAGCGCGCCCGATCCGTCCTTTAAAAAAGAGTGCAATGAAAGAACACACCAGACACCACAGCGCACAAAACAGAACCTCGGGACTATTCGCCAAATACAGCAAATCGGCAGGTGCACCCAACTGGAACCCGTGAGAAAGATCAAAATGGTCAAGATAAGGAATAAGAGCGCGCACCGCGAAACAAAAACCGACTGTGGCGATCACAACGTAATAGGACTCTCCCAACGCGACGACATGCTCTTTATAGAAAGGATAAAGAAACAAAAACAGGAACGGCACAATATCGCGGATCATATCCTCAACATCATGCCCGTGCATAAAACCAACCACCATCGGGACGAAACAACATGCAGACATGATACTTAAAAATAATCCGTCTTCGCGAATATCAGGAAGTCCGAGGCTAGCCAGAAGCAATCCGCCGACCGCTATCTCGACCCACCCGTAACTGTCTGGTGTCGGAGACCCGAAGAACCCATAAATCAGCAGAGCCAAAACAAAAGCCTGCGTCCGCCATGACAGATATAAAATAGACCCACTTGTCTCTGTCAAAAGGCGAGACTCTGCCATCAATTATATCCCGAGAGCTTCAAATAACATCTTGGAAGCAATCAAAATCAACAAGATCGCAAAAACATATTTCAGCTTCTTAACAGGCATAGCGTGGGAAGCCTTCACACCCAACGGCGCACACAGAACGCTAAACGGCACAATCAAAACCCATGCAGGCACATTGACAAACCCGATAAAGCCTTGGGCATCAATCTTTATCGGAGCGCCGATTAACACATACCCGAGAGCCGCTGGAATAGAAATCACAACACCCAAAACAGAAGATGTCGCAATCGCGCGGTGAAGCGTAACTCCTGCACGGGAGAGATAAGGTACATTCAGTGTCGCCCCGCCGATCCCGACAAGCGTAGAAAAGATACCGACCAGAGCAGCAACCGGAGAGGCGACAAACCATTTTAACAAGACCGGATGCCCCTCACCGCCCTCTTTCTTAAAGAAGATCAACGCAGCCAGAACATAAAGACCAATCGAGAAAATAAATTGAAGCTGCGAACTTTTCAGTCCCGATACCACAAAGATACCGATACCAACACCCAACACCAACGCCGGAGCCAACACCTTAAAAGCGGCCCAATCCACTGCACCGCGCTTGATCTGGGCACGTGTCGATGACAACCCTGTCGGGATAATAATCGCCATAGCCGTTCCCAATGCCGTATGCATCAAAACTTCCGGCGGAAGGGAGTCAGGATAAAAACGATGCCCGATATAATAGAGCGCAGGAACAAGAACCGCTCCACCGCCGACACCCAATAAGCCTGCAATAAAACCAACAAAGCAGCCCAAACCGATAAAAATCGGCAGAGCCATTAAAAAATCTGACGTTAAAAAATCCATAAGTTATTCATATCACGAGTCTTTTTTGGCACGACTCTTTTTTACGAATTTTCCCGTAAAAATTAACCACTCGCTAAGGATTTATCAGCATTATAGAAAACAAGAATAGGGTCTAAAGAAAGTCGGGCAAAAAAGAATACCGCAAAATTGATCCTGAGGACGGTGTGAAATGCATGTAAATATTAAAGAATTCGTCGAACAATCCGGACTGAACGAACCGTTTTATCCGGGGAAGAGATTGGTAAAGGCTTGCCCGCAACCGGGAGAGTTCCGTTCTCATTGTGTCGTATATGACTGGCGTGATCCGGCAAAAATCCGTGTCGAGATTAAAGCAGGCCTCACAGGTCAGGACCTTGCTCCGAAAGATTTAGCAAAATATCCGGTCAGCTTTCAGGCTCCGTCCTATATTGAGATTGATGTCCAGACAGGTGACATGAAAACCGTTACGCAAAAACTCGTCGCAAATGATGATGACGAAGAAGATGACGAGGATGGTGACGGCAGAAAAGGAAAATCCGGAGGCGGTGGAAAACGCCCATCCAGAAAACTCGAAGAAGATGTCAGCCATTCACGTCTATCATTCTCCTCCGCTGTGGAAGGCGCAATGCCGCAATTCGGCAAGGTCGTTGACATGGTGATCATGGGAATGAAAATTGCCGAAGAAGCTTACGACAGTGTGATGTCCCGCATGACCAAGCAGATCAGCCATGCAAAGATTTCTGCAACGGAATTGGTGGCAGCCGCAGGTAAACTTGTAACCAAATTCACGCCTCCGGCCTTCCTAAAGCCACATGGGGACGAAAATAAGGTCTACAAATACAACCGCGAGAAAAACGAACCGATGTTCACGGGCATGCTTCCCGGGTGACAACAGGTAACGCTATAATCACGCGCTAAATCATTATATCTCTTGACGAACTGCCTTTGTGATCTACAAAGGCAGTAAGTCTTTTTACAAAACAGGATGCCTCATGTCAGAGAATGATGACCACGACCCACGGGAAGACAACATCGTACAATTCGCGCCGCGCCCTAAAAAGGCGGAGCCGCCCGCATCACGCGCGCCGCAACATCCGCCGATGCTGAATATTCCGTACACAACAAAAATGCTGGCAGGATTATTTCTAGGGATTCACTTTGTTCTTTTTGCCGTCTCGACATCGGGGATTTATCCGAACGCCATGCAGATGGCTGATTATTTTGGTGGCTTCATTCCGGGAAGCTGGACAGGCGTTGTCCCGTTTTTCTGGTGGACTCCGCTTACGCCGCTGACATCCATGATGCTGCACGGCTCTTGGATGCATATCGGAGTGAATTTATTGATGATGGTTGCCATCGGTAGTGGTGTTGAAAAATGGCTTGGTCAAAAACGCTATCTGATCCTGTTTTTTCTCTCCGGTGTGATTGCCCTCATAACGCATCTGGCCGTCTCACCGTTTTCGGATATGCCGGTTGTCGGCGCATCCGGAGCAATCAGCGGACTTTTCGGGGCGATCCTATTAGGCATGCGCTCAGGCGATGCACCTGCAACACCGCTCGGTCCCAACATGATGCCCGTGATACTGGTTTATATCGGAATTTCCGTTCTGATGGGATTAATGGGGGCACCTGACGGATCAAACGTCGCTTGGGTAGCGCATATCGGCGGATTTTTAGGCGGTATAGGCATCGCACATATGATGCTTAAAAAAGCATCATAGAAAAATTATTCCGCTGCCAACACTTTTAATTCTTCACGAACTTCGGGAAGTATAATTTCCCAGTGTAACGTATTGAAATAACCTTCAGGTTGGACAATAGGTGCCCAGCCGGAAAACTTGCGACCTGTTCTGGAACATACCCAGAAAGCTGTTCTCTCTGACGCATAGGCGCGATCCATCCATTGACGAATAGTCTCCGGACGATTTGTAGTTTTTTCTTCCAATGTCACCCACAATTCATAAACCTGTTTATCGGTACGAACTTTCTCTGCCTTGGACAGCATCATACGCGCATCCCCCCACAGGCTTTCTTCAATGGCAGCTTTTGCCAATTCAATGTACGAACAAAATGCCTCAGGATGATATTTAGCAAACCCTTCAACCCATTTGAATTTCGGGGATACAGCGCCCGACTTGCGTGGTGGCATAGTTTTAGCCAACATCGCAATCAGGTCAGGATGAACAACACGCTTCCAGGCTTTCAGCAATACGGCCTCGGCACGTTTGCGCTCGTCACGATCCAGAAAGAGTTGTGCAAGACGAGTAACAGCAGGAACGAAAGTAGAATCCAGATCAACAGCCCGACGATAGAACGCCAAAGCTTCTTCGCCGCGCCCCTCTTCTTTGGCCATATCCCCCAATGCACAATAAATCGCGATACGATCAGATTGTGCCGCAGCCTTGTCGATGATTTTGCGCTTCACTGCCTGATCCAAAGTCACCAGCGCGTCATTCCAAACCATCATCCGAATCTCAAGATCATAAACCGTTTTGAGAAGCGCATAATTTTTCGGATATTTTTGAACTGCATCACGAGCCAAGGACAAAGCCTTTGGAAAATCGGATGCCAAAATTGCATTCTGCACCAAGCCTTGAAGCCCCAACAAGGACGTCTCGGCATTTTTTAAAAGCAGATGATAAGGTTCATCCACATTTGAAAATTTACCCATTTCGCGCATAGCCTGTGCCTGTAACAACAGAGGCAAGCCTTGCTCATCTGATGGCAGAAGTTTTTGCGCACGATAGGCCAGATAATTGGCGTTTTTGTGATCTCCGGTCGCAGCCGCCGTCAAACTACGCAACAAAGCTTTATACCCTTCTGCATGACGCTTCTGGGAACGGTATCTAAGGAACGCGCCCGGAAAAGAAAAGATGCGATAAGCCAGACCTGATACAAACACCAGAACAAGGAATCCGATAAAGGCTGAAACAGCCAGGAAGCCCATTTGAACCGTCACATGGTAATCCGCCCACCCAAGCTGTACTTCACCCGGTAAGGTTGCCAAATACGTTGCAACACCAAGAATAAGACAAACTTTCAGCAGATACCAAATTGTACGGATCATTATTGGGCGCCTCCGTTAGGCAATTGTTGAGGCATTTGTTGCTGAACAGATTTCGGTACGAAACTTTTGAATTCATTCATCATGGAATTCAAACCGCCGCCTGTCGCCATATAGGCCCCACCTGCACCACCAGATTTCCGTCCCATGGATTGAATCTGTGTCTTGAGTTTCAACAACATGTTTTGCCCCAACATTTGCTGAACCTGACGTGCCATGATGGTGGCCTGCGCCTGATCAATAAAGGGTTGGGTTTTCTCTGCCGCTGGCCCTTCAATACCTTGAAGGATGGCGATGGCAGCTTCAACATCTCCCTGATCCAAAAGCTTTTGGGCTTCGGCAACCTTGATCTGTGTATCTGTACCGGAAATTCGCTGACCGTCTTTTTCAACCGTCACCAGATTGCCAAAGCGCGCCAATGCTTTTTCTTCAATCGACACATCCTGTCCAGAAAGAGAAGCGGCAACAATCTCGCCCGTCATTGAACGGAACTCTGTCGACAGGCCTTGCGGAGTTAAAACGCCGCTCTTGGCTTTAGGCGCAAGACGATCAATAGCCGCAGCCAAGTCAGGATCATCTTTTGCCAAAGTTGCTTTCAAGATCGTCAAGTCCTGATCGAAAGACTCATTATCCCGTGCCAAAGAATCACGCAGTTGAGCCATACCAACCAACATC
>QKCR01000023.1 GCA_003245575.1 Alphaproteobacteria bacterium
CTATGCGGTGCGATTTTAGACAGGGTTCGATCCGGTCTTTGCGATTTTTGGGGAGTTCTTTTTAATGGTGGCCCCGACCGGAGTCGAACCGGTACACCCGTTTCCAGATAGCAGATTTTAAGTCTGCTGCGTCTACCAATTTCGCCACGGGGCCAATGAAAAGGTTTAATGCTTTTAACCGCAAAAGCCTCTTGTTTCAAGTTAGAATAATGCCAGCAGGTCTTTTACTGTTTTGTGCCCTTTATCCGTCAAGTAGAGCTCTTTCTTGCGGGGTTCCGTTTCGGATACGCGCATCTCGATCAATTCATAGGGGGTTCCTTTTTGTCTGAATTTCGAAAGGGCGCCTGTGATTCGTGAGACCGTTGACAGGGCTAGCCCTGTCTTGGTGGAGAGGTCGGTGAGGGAGCAGCCTTCATTTCTTGATATTTCCATGAGGCATATCGCATATTGAAGAGGGAACTCAGGGTCGATTTCCTTGAGTTTGTAAAGAATGGTCAGGAGCTGATGACCCGCTGTATTGTTTTGATTGTCCATTGTCGTCAGATGTCTGGTTTTCCGCTATCAGTGTTTTGTATGGAGTCAGAATGATTCTGGCCCACGGTATGTCGATCAGTATCTCATCATTCCATTTCTTGATAGTTAACAACGGTCTTATTCCGTTGACAATTGATACTTCGGTATATATTGCCCCGAATGGTCTTATTTTTATGTATAAACCCAAGATTTGACCCCAATAAGACGCATGTGCGTCCCAGATTTTGCCCCATAGTCTTTTCATCTTCTCATGAGGGCGTTAATAAAATTCTAAATTAGCCTAAAGTATATACTATCTAAAGGTGTATATAACCGGAACGGATAGGAATCTTCTATTTCAGCCTATCCCGTGACGAGAGGCATTGTTCCTGAGTGTTTTTATGTTTCCAAAGCGCGAAACTTTCTTATGAAAATATAAGACTTTTGATAAGATTCCGTTTCCGGTTGATTTTAAAATATCAATTATAAGATGTATAATTTCGTGCTTATTTGGGTGGTAAATGGGGGCGTGCAACTTATGGAGTGTTGCAAGGTTTGTTTTTTTGACGGTTTTTGCCGAAAATACCGGAGATATAACAACGGCTTGGGACAGGTCAGCTTTTGTGAGATCTGTATCCAGAAATATGCAATGTAGAAGGTCTGAGTAGCAGAGGCAGGTGTCTGTCATATCTGCGCCAGAGAAGTCACAATCTATCAAAAGGGCTTCCGAGAGATTTGCGTGCCGTAAATTGCAGTTTTTGAAGATGGCCTTCTTGATGTTCCAGCCATCAAGATTGGCGGCTTCAAGATTTTCTTCCTCAAGCATGAGGCCATCCAATGCAATGTCTTGTTCTATGCAATGTTCTATGGCCTCACGCAATGAGGCGTGGTCTGCTTCGTACAATATGATATTGGCCTGATTTCTCAGGGTAATGGTATTTTTCATGTTCTTTCTCCCAAAAAGTTTCGTATGATGCGCTCGATGTGGGCGCATCATACTTTTGATATATATTGTCAATATTGAAGCATCCCCAGAAGATGTTAATAATCAATAGTTGATACATATCAATTAAATGTTTTAGTGAAACGATTTGAGCATGTCAAGGTTTTTTGTCATATCCATGCTTTCGGGAGGAGGTCGTGTCTGAGGTTGAGGCAGAAGATGCTGATTTCCCTGTGGCTAATGATGTCGCGTTGCCGCCTTTGCTTGCCGAAGGTGTCGGGGTTATCAAGGCATCCATTCGAGATATTGGTGACAGTGCCGGTGTCTACAGAATGCTCAATGAGACAGGAGATGTCCTTTATGTCGGGAAGGCCAAGCGGTTATCTAAGAGGGTTGTGAGTTATACGCGGCCGTTGCTGTTGCCCGTTCGCTTGCAGCGCATGATCGCCCAAACGCGGCGCATGGAATTTATCAAGACCAAGACGGAAGCAGAAGCTCTTCTGCTGGAAGCTAATTTAATCAAAACGTTAAAGCCAAAATATAATGTATTACTTAAAGATGATAAATCTTACCCGTATATTTTGATGACAGATCGTGCTGCGTATCCGCAGTTGATCAAGTTTCGAGGTAAGCCTGACAAAGACGGAACATATTTCGGGCCTTTTGCCAGTGCGTGGGCGGTGAACGAGACATTATCCTTGTTGCAGCGTGTCTTCATGTTACGCAATTGTACAGACAGCTATTTTGCCGCGCGTAAAACGCCGTGCCTGCAATATCATATTAAGAGATGTACTGCCCCATGTGTCGGCAGGGTGTCTGATGAAGGGTATGGTGTTCAAGTTAAGGACGCGCGGGATTTTCTATCTGGCAAAACACGCGACGTTCAGGAGCGACTTACTTCTGCCATGACGCAGGCCAGTTCCAATCAGGATTATGAAACCGCGGCGCAGCTGCGTGACCGCATCAAAGTTTTGACACAAGTGCAATCACGGCAGGGGTTGAATGCGATGTCGATTGGGGATGCTGATGTTGTGGCCTTGGTTGCGCGTGAGCAAAATGTTTGTGTTCAGGTCTTCTTTTATCGGGGCGGGCAAAGTTACGGGAATAAGAGTTATTTCTGGGAGTTGGATGGACGTGTCTCTGAATCCGAGGTGATTGGCGGGTTTTTAGCCCAGTTTTATGAGGCTCGGCCGGTTCCTAAAAGAGTTTATGTGAATGTTATACCGAAGGAAGTCGCTGTCATTGAGACAGCATATCATGTGCAAATTCGGGATGCTAAGCGTGGGGAGGTTAGTGGGTTGGTTGAGTTGGCTGTGCGAAATGCCAGCGACTCCTTGCTGCGTCATTTGGCTGAAAAAGGAAGTGACCGGAAAATTTTACGCGATATGGCGGAATTGTTCGGGCTGGAGGATGTTCCTCAGCGGATCGAGATTTATGATAACTCGCATATTTCCGGAACCAATATGATTGGTGCTATGGTGGTGGCGTCTCCTGATGGGTTCGAGAAAAAAGCTTATAGGACCTATAACATTAAAATGGCGGGGGCGTCGGATGACTATGCAATGATGCGCGAAGTCATGTTAAGGCGATTTGGTAAAATTTCACTGGATAGTATTGATATATCTTCAAAAGATTGGCCTTCGCTTTTGTTAATTGATGGCGGTGCGGGGCAGTTAAGTGCTGTCCATGAGGTATTAGACGAGTTGGGCGTTTCCGATTTCCTGACGGTTGTCGGGATTGCTAAAGGGGAAAAGCGGAACGCCGGTCGCGAGAAGTTTTTCATGAAGGGGCGGGAGATGTTCCAGCTTCCAATTCATGATCCTGTTCTTCATTATTTGCAGCGACTTCGGGATGAGGCACATCGCTTTGCAATCGGAACGCACCGCAACAAGCGGGCGAAGGCGGCGTTGGGAAGTCAGTTGGATCATGTTCCGGGGATTGGTGCCAAACGTAAAAAAGCCCTTCTTCTGCATTTTGGATCAGCCAAGGCAGTGGAGGATGCCTCTGTCGAGGATTTGGCAAAAGTCGATGGCATTTCCAGAGTCACTGCCGAGCAGATTTACAACTTTTTTCACTCTGTTTAGAGTGGGGTTCGAGGGGGTGAAAAACCCCGTGAAAAACTTTGTGTAAAGCTTGATAAATCGCTTGCGTGCGTTTGTTTACCCGTGCTAGGGTCTTGGCTGTCAGCAAGGCATTCCGAGAGTTTTTTTAATTCGCTTTTGCGAATGATTGCAATCGTTTGTCAGGTAAATTTAGAAAGGTAGTTGAACCAATGTTTCATCGTCCTGCAACCCCTAACAGTCCATTATCCGAGCAAGAGGAAACCCAAAATATGAGTCAGGCTCCACAAAATAATGAGTCCAACGAGTCAGCTGCGGCTGATCGCGTGGATATTCCATCAAGCCCATTCCAGCGTCCTGGTCAGCCTGCGGCTACGGCTTCTGCGCCTGCAGCCCCTGCAATGGCTCCGAACGCTCCACGTGCTTCTGCTCCGGCATATAGCGCATATCCTGGTGCTTATGGTTCTATGGCTTCTTCTTCTTCCACCGCGACCGCAGCATCTGCAGACCCGAACGCTCGCCGTTTGGTTATCGGTCAAGGTATCACCATGAGCGGTGAGATCGAGTCTTGTGATCTTCTGATCGTTGAAGGGACTGTCGAAGCTGCTTTGAAAGGCGCAAGCGGTCTTGAAATCGCTGAAACCGGTATGTTCTACGGAACTGTTGAAATTGACGAAGCAACCATCGCCGGCAAATTCGAAGGCGATTTGACTGTTAATGGCCGTTTGACTGTTCGTGCGACCGGATCTATCACCGGTGCTATCACCTATAAAGAGTTGGCTGTTGAAGCTGGTGCGACCATCGACGGTAAATTGTCCCCAGTAGGAGGCAAAGGAGCCTCCTCTGAAAAAAAGTCGCCTAGGGGAGCTACCGTTGGTGTAGGCTCCCCCGCAAATAAAACGGCAGCTCAGGCTTCTATGGTAGAAGATGATCTTCCGATTTTGCAGCGTGCGGCTGGGAAATAGAATACAAAAAACCGGATCAAATGATCCGGTTTTTCTTTATCTGCGGCGGCTCTATATTTTAGCAGGGCCGAATTTATTCTCGCCTTCGTCGCCTTTTTTGACATACCAGTATAGCAGAACGAAGATTCCGATAATGGTAAGTACCAGCAACTGCCACCATCCGCTGCGGCCAACATCGTGCAGGCGGCGGCAGGTTACGGCAATGCTTGGGCCGAGCAGGGCCAGGGAGACCAGCATTCCGACAAAACCAAGGCCGAGGGCAACGTCAATGCCGATGGCTGCGAAATAGACGATGTAATAGAACAATGTCCACCACCAGTATTCGGAACGTGTTGCGCGACCTTCGAAATTAACATAGTTCTCGAAGCCGGATTTTACTGCGTCAGGAAAATTCATGGGACCCCCATAAGATTATGAAATATGAAATTAGAGCGAATCAAACTTCCATAAAAATACCATAGGATGGTGGGGGCGACAATTCGTCAATCAAGGGTGGTGTTATGATAAAGCGGCGGCAGCAATACTGTCAGAATCCAGACCGGCATCACGATATTGGTTTTCCTGCGTATCGTGGGTTTGGTAGGTGTCCGGTAGGGATAGGGTGCGGATTTTGAGGCCTTTGTCCAAAAGACCGGCATTGGCAAGTGCTGTTACGACTAAGGATCCGAAACCGCCGATTGATCCTTCTTCGATTGTCACGAGCGTTTTATGGGTTCGGGCCAGTTCTGAAATCATCTCTATATCGAGCGGCTTGGCAAAGCGGGCGTCGGCGATTGTAACAGAATGACCTTTGTCTTCGAGAGAGCGGGCTGCTTTTTTGCATTCTTCCAAACGTGTTCCGTAAGACAGAAGGGCAATCTCTTGTCCTTTTTGGATAATGCGGCCTTTTCCGATTTCGAGCGGGGAGATTTTTGACGGTATGTCCAGTCCCAGTCCTTCGCCACGCGGATAGCGGAAGGCAATTGGGCCGCCATTATAAGTGGCAGCCGTTGTGACCATTTTCTTGAGTTCAAGCTCGTCACTTGGGGCCATCAAAACCATATTAGGTAAGCACGCCAGATAAGCAATGTCGAACGCGCCTGCGTGGGTTGCTCCGTCTGCGCCAACAAGTCCTGCGCGGTCAATGGCAAAGCGCACAGGCAAATTCTGGATACAGACATCATGAACGATTTGATCATAGGCCCGTTGCAGGAATGTCGAGTAAATAGCTACGAAAGGTTTCAATCCTTCGGTCGCCATACCTGCTGCGAAGGTGACGGCATGTTGTTCGGCGATGCCGACGTCAAAGCAGCGGTCAGGGAATTCTTTTTCAAAAGCATCCAGACCCGTGCCGGAGGGCATGGCTGCATTAATCGCAACAATCTTTTCGTCTTTTTGTGCGGCTTCGATCAGGCTCTCTGCAAAGACTTTTGTATAAGACGGTGCTGCAGGCTTTGATTTCTTCTGTGTGCCTGAGACGACATCAAATTTGACAACACCGTGCATTTTATCAGGCGCGTTTTCGGCAGGGGCATAGCCTTTGCCTTTTTGGGTGATGACATGCAACAGGATCGGACCATCATGCGGTGTGTCCCGCAGATTTTTGAGGATCGGGACAAGCTGGTCCAGATTGTGGCCGTCGACCGGGCCGATGTAATAGAATCCAAGCTCTTCAAAGAGCGAACCGCCACCCATAGCTGCACGAGCTGTTTCTTCAGCGCGTTTTGCTGCTTCACGGATAGGTGCGGGCAGGCGCTCTGTGATCTGTTTTGCGATTTCGCGTGCGCCAAGATATTGTTTACTGGAGACGAGACGCCCCAGATGTTTGCTCATGGCGCCGACAGGTGGGGCAATGGACATTTCATTGTCATTCAAAATGACGATCAAATTACTTTTTAAAACGCCCGCATTATTCATGGCTTCATAAGCCATACCAGCAGAGATTGATCCGTCGCCGATGACGGCAATTACGCGGTTTGAATCTTGATTAATGTCACGGGCAATGGCCATGCCGAGACCTGCTGAAATCGAGGTCGAGCTGTGTCCTGCGCCAAACGGATCATATTCACTTTCAGAGCGTTTGGTGAATCCTGATAGTCCGTCTGTTTGTCTGATGGTGTGGATCAAGTGACGGCGACCTGTCAGCATTTTATGGGGGTAGGCTTGATGTCCGACATCCCAGATTAACTTATCTTTCGGAGCGTTAAATGTCGCATGAATGGCAACGGTGAGTTCTACAACGCCGAGACTCGCGCCCAAATGTCCGCCTGTTTTGGAGACGGCTTCGATTAAGTCGGTGCGGAGTTCATCGGCAACTTGTTTCAATTGGTCAACGGACAGGTCTTTCAAATCGGCGGGGTCGTCGATTTTGGAGTTGCGCCGTGGGTCGGCATTATCCGGAGTTGGTACAAGTTTTAAGGCCATGGGGTTGATATGTAATGGCTTTTGACTGATTTGTCACGTATAAGTTGGATAGTCGGAGGCGCATTATGACACAATCTATTGAAAATTATCCAAGTCTCAGATTGGTTGAAAATTTTCAGGAGCAGGCCGACCGTTTTACATGCCGTCTGGCTGATTGTGTTGTTCTTACAAAAGGCAGAAAAATATTAATGCAGCAAAGGCCCGAGAATTGGGGGAGGTCTGCCGGAAATCTTAATATTTTCGGGGGGCATGTCGAGGAAGGTGAAACTGTTGTAGAAGGGCTTATTCGTGAACTTCATGAAGAGCTTGGGGCAGTCGTCAGGCAAGAAGATCTTATTTTTATAGGGGCCATTACCGAAGATTGGACGGAGCACACTGAATTGCTTCATGTCTATTTCTGGCATGACACACATGGGACAATTACAGGATGCTATGAAGCAGAAGCGCGGGAATATAATACGGTAGAGGAAGCCTTAGCTCATCCCAAGATCATGGAGTATGCCGCGTGGGCATTGGAAACATGCCAAACGCTCAAATTTATTTAAGTCTTTTTCTTGTCAGCTCTTTGATTTTATATCAAGCGCGGCGGTTTAGAACGTAGTAGGCCAATTGTTCAAGCATTTCCGCGCGGCCTTGGAAGACGTGCAAGTGACGGATGGCTTGTTCAACCAGCATTTCTGCACGTTGGCGAGCTTGCTCTTTCCCCATGGTCGAGACGAAGGTTGATTTGCCTGCTTTCTCGTCTTGGTTGGCAGGTTTGCCGCTTTCGTTCGGGTCGGCTTCAACGTCCAAGATGTCGTCTGTGACTTGGAAGGCTAGACCAAGATCATATGCATAAGACGTCAATGCGCGGCGATACATATCTCCGGCTTTGCCGAGAATTGCGCCAGCTTCACAGGAGAACGCCATCAGCTTACCTGTTTTCATGCGTTGCATGCGGGAGATTGTTCCCAAATCGAATTCGGAGTTTTCACCGATCAGGTCGAGCATTTGACCGCCGACCATTCCGTGCGGGCCGGCAGCATCTGCGAGGGCAGAGATCAAAGCGCAGCGGACATACGGGTCTTCATGGGTTTCAGGAGCTGTTAAAATCTGGAACGCCATGGTGAGTAATCCGTCACCTGCGAGGATAGCAGTCGCTTCGTCGTAGGCGCGGTGCACGGTCAGTTTTCCGCGGCGCATATCCGAGTTATCCATGGCAGGTAAGTCATCATGGATCAGAGAATAAGAGTGTACGATTTCAATGGCTGAGGCTACGCGTTTGGCGCGTGCAGGGTCAACATTAAACAGTTTTGCGGATTGCATGACCATGAACGGACGCAAGCGTTTACCGCCTGCGAGTGTGCCGTAACGCATAGCGTCGTGAAGTTGGGCTTCGGCCAAATCTGTTTCAGGGAGCAGGCGTTCGATGGCCTTTTCGACCATCTGGACGGTATCTTCCAGGGCTTCTTTAAGTTCGGGGCTGGTCTCGCGTGGGGACGGGGCCATGTTTATCTCCTGTTAGTTAGGCATCCAATGGTTCAGTTGATAGAGTTCCGTTCGGGCCGACAACAATCTTGTCGATTTTCATACGTGCTTCACGGAGTTTTGTTTCGCAGTGGGTCTTGAGAGCTATGCCGCGCTCGTAAGAGGAAATAGATTCTTCCAATGATGTCTTTCCCGTCTCGAGATTGCGGATAATCTGTTCGAGCTCTTCCAGGGCAGCTTCAAAGCTGAGTTTTTCTACGGCAGAAGTGGACTTCGTCATACTGATCTATTTTACTTTTAAAATTTAGTGCGGGGCAGAGTGTAGGTCAGGACGCCCCGTTTCTCAACTTAATTTTTTCTTATATATCAAGTCATTCAGATGATTTGTGCGCTTAACAGGCTATTTTGCCCTTTGATTTGCATAATTCTGAAATAATGCAGGAGGTGCAATCAGGTTTGCGTGCTTTGCAGACATAGCGTCCGTGCAAGATCAGCCAGTGGTGGGCATGGCGTTTATATTCTGCGGGAATGACTTTCTCGAGCTTCTTTTCAACGATCTCCACGTTCGCACCTTCTGCCAGCCCTGTGCGGTTGGAGACCCGAAAGACATGAGTGTCCACTGCAATGGTCGGGTGACCAAAAGCGATATTTAAAACAACATTGGCGGTTTTTCGTCCGACGCCGGGGAGGGCGGTGAGGTCGTCCAATGTTTCAGGGACTTGTCCGCCATGTTTTTCAATGAGTTGTCTGGACATTTCGATGACATTCGCGGCTTTGGAATTATAAAGCCCGATGGTTTTGATATGGTCTTTGAGCTTATCCAGACCCAGTTTGACCATTTTTTCAGGAGTATCGACAAGTTTAAACAGCTTTTCCGTGGCTTTGTTGACGCCCGCATCAGTTGCTTGGGCCGAGAGAATGACGGCAACCAGTAAAGTGTAGGTGTTGACCGAATTGAGTTCACCTTTCGGTTCTGGGTTTTGTTCGCACAGTAGGCGAAACATTTCTTGGATATTTTCTTTTTTCATGTCTAAGTTATATCTGTTTGATAGGGAGAAATCAGTATGAAATTTGATCAGATCGGTTTGGCTTTTGATGCGCAATTGGCGGCACGATCCCATATGGATGTTCGTATTGTTGATACTGTTTTTCCTGAGGCGGCTGAATATGGTTCGGTTGACACGCCGTTCGGCAAGATGACGTTGGTGTGGTGTGATGAAGGATTGATGTATCTCGGGTTTCGTGAGGAGCGGTCTTTAGAGAAAATACGTTATTTCTTTCCTGATTTGATTTTGAGCGAAAATCCGAAAGAGGCTGCGTGGTTGGCAAAGCGTGTTGACGATATATGGCGCGGACGATCAAAAGATAAATTGACGTTAGTCGTGACGGGCACGGATTTTCAAAAAGACGTGTGGCGCGCTTTGCTTAAAATTCCGTGTGGGCATGTTGTGAGTTATGGCGCGATCGCGTCTGCGCTGGGGCGTGACAGGGCTGTTCGCGCGGTAGGGTCTGCGGTGGGGGCTAATCCTGTGTCGCTTCTCATTCCATGTCACCGCGTTATTCAAAAGAACGGCTCGGTTTGTAATTACGGATGGGGAGACGCCGTAAAACAAAAACTTCTGAAGATGGAAGTTGAGACAGCGGCTTAGTCGAGTTTCAGGAAATCATTCATATTATAAAAGCCAGCCGGTTGGTCGATGAGCCAGCGGGCAGCTTGTAATGCGCCACGCGCAAAGAGGGCGCGGTCGGTTGCTTTGTGGGTGAGTTCAATGCGTTCACCTGTTCCGATAAACATCACGGTGTGTTCTCCGACAATGTCACCGCCGCGAATGACGGAGAATCCAATTTCGTCTTTGGTACGCGCGCCCGTGTGTCCGTGGCGGTCGTAAACCGCTTTGGATGTCAGAGTGACACCGCGGCCTTCGGCTGCAGATTTACCAAGAGCCAAAGCCGTACCGCTTGGCGCATCGACTTTCTTGCTGTGGTGGGCTTCGAGAATTTCGATGGCATAATCTGTGCCCAAAATCTTGGCGGCTTTTTTGACGAATTGCATCAGGATATTAACGCCGAGACTTGAGTTCGGGGTGTAGAGGATGGGCGCGTTTTGGGCTGCGTCTTTAATTTCCTCCATTTGAGATTCCGAGATACCCGTTGTTCCAATGATGAGAGGTTTTTTTGTGCTGGATGCTATGCGAGCATGGCGCACACTGGCGTCAGGAGCTGTGAAGTCAATGACCAGATCGGATACTGCAAAGAGGTCTTCGCCGTCTTTCAGGATGGGAACATTTTCTGGAAGGACATCTTTGTCACGTGTGACACCGCCTGCGAGGTAGAGGTCGCTTGCGTTCTGGACTTCCTTGACGAGCAATTGTCCCATACGTCCTGTGCATCCTGCTATTCCGATTTTCATGGCGCGTTCCTTTGTCTGTTATTTATTCAGAGTATACACAACCCAGATTAATGCGAGGATAATGATTGCAATAATCAGTATATTGGATTTTGACTCTTTGACCCCTTTAGGTGGCTTTTTTCCTTGTGTTGAGGATTGTTGCTTTACAATCTCTTTAATAGATTTAAGAATTTCCTCGACGGTTGGTTCTTCATCTTTAGGCGGCATGTATCTTAGTCTCTAATATCGTCCCAAAGTTCTTTCATTTTTTTGAAAAAACCTTCGCTTTCAGGCGTATTCTTGTTGCCGCTTTTTTGAAGCGTTTCATCCAGCTGCTTCATCAAGTCCGTTTGCTTTTTGTCCAGATTGACAGGCGTTTCAACAAAGACTTCGATAAATAAATCACCGCGAGATTCAGAGCGCATGATGCTCATGCCTTTGCCTTTGACACGGATTTGTTGTCCTGTTTGAGTGCCTGCCGGAATCTTGATGCTGTTTTTTTCGCCCTCAATCGTCGGGACTTCCATGTTGCCGCCGAGGGCTGCTGTGGTCATCGGGACAGGAACACGACAGAAGAGGGTTGCTGCATCACGTTTGAAGAATTTATGCGGTTTGATGTTAATCAGAACATACAAATCTCCGCTTTCGCCGCCACGGATACCCGCTTCACCTTCGCCACCCAAGCGGATGCGCTGGCCTTCGGAGATGCCTGCTGGAATCGAAATTTTAACGGTTTTTTCTCCACGCATACGTCCCGCACCACCACATTTTTTACATGGGGATTTGATGACGTTGCCGGCACCGTTACAGGTGTGGCAGGTGCGTTCAATTGTGAAGAATCCTTGTTGGGCACGGACACGGCCAGAGCCGCCGCATGTTCCACATGCTTCGGGAGCACCGCCATCCGCTGAACCCGTGCCGCTACATTGATCACATGATTCAACTGTCGGAATTTTAAGTTTCGCGTCTTTGCCTTTAAATGCATCTTCGAGCGAGATGTCGAGAGAGAATTGCATGTCCGAGCCGCGCATCGGGCCACTACGTCCACGTCCACCGCGTCCGCCGCTCATGATGTCGCCGAACATATCCTCGAAAATATCAGAGAATGCAGAACCGAAACCTGCGCCGCCAAATCCGGCACCACCTGCGCCCATGCCAGCAGGTCCATCCGCGCCGAAGCGGTCATAGGCTGCACGCTTTTGAGGGTCTTTCAGGACATCATAGGCCTGATTGATCTCTTTGAATTTTTCTTCAGCTGCTTTTGGATCGTCTTTGTTCCGGTCAGGGTGAAATTTTGCCGCCATTTTGCGATAGGCTTTTTTGATGTCCTCATCGCTTGCAGTTTTTTCAACTTCCAGAAGTTTGTAATAATCTTTTTCACTCATATTTGAAGAGTTCCATGAGTCTATAAATTTCATTGATGACAGAGCAGGGGCCACCGAAGTGGCCGCCTGTCATTCTATTCCTTATTTATCGCCTTCGGCTTTTTTCTTATCGTCTTCATCTTCTTCGAACTGCATGTTCGTGAAGTCTGCGTCGATAATGTCTGCTTCGTCAGCTCCAGCACTGGATGTCGGGGCTTGTGTATCAGGCTCTCCGGCTTCTTGTTCTTGTGCTTTGCGGTATGCCATTTCACCGATTTTCATGGAAGCTTGTTGCAAGTCATTCATTTTGGATTGAATGGCTTCTGGGCTTTCACCTTCCATTGCAGTTTTCAGTGCTTCGATGGCAGATCTGGTTGATGCAACATCTTCTGCAGGCACATCATTGGCCATTTCGGACAGAGATTTTTCTGTCTGATGGATCATGGCTTCTGCATGGTTGCGGATTTCAACCAACTCGCGGCGTTTTTTATCTTGCGCCGAGTTGACTTCTGCTTCCTTGACCATTTTTTCGATGTCGGCATCCGACAAACCGCCCGAAGCTTGGATACGGATGTTCTGTTCCTTGCCTGTAGCTTTGTCTTTTGCCGTTACGTGAACAATCCCGTTCGCATCAATGTCAAAAATAACTTCGATTTGTGGGACGCCTCGTGGTGCAGGCGGAATACCGACCAGATCAAACTGACCAAGCATTTTATTATCTGCCGCCATTTCGCGTTCCCCTTGGAAGACGCGAATAGTCACCGCATTCTGGTTATCCTCTGCTGTCGAGAAGGTTTGGGATTGCTTGGTTGGGATGGTCGTGTTGCGGTTGATGAGACGTGTGAACACACCGCCCAATGTTTCGATCCCCAAAGACAGAGGGGTCACATCAAGCAGGAGAACGTCCTTCACGTCACCTTGCAGAACACCACCTTGAACAGCAGCACCGTCAGCCACAACTTCGTCAGGGTTTACACCTTTGTGAGGTTCTTTACCGAAGAGTTCTTTAACGGTTTCGATGATTTTAGGCATACGGGTCATACCGCCCACGAGCACGACTTCGTCGATCTCGGAAGGTTTCAGACCAGCGTCTTTCAGCGCTGCTTTACATGGTTCGATGGTGCGACGAACCAGATCATCCACAAGTGACTCAAACTTCGCGCGGGAAAGCTTGACGTTCAAGTGTTTTGGACCGCTTGCGTCTGCCGTGATAAATGGCAGGTTGACTTCGGTTTGTGTGGTTGAAGACAATTCGATTTTTGCTTTTTCAGCAGCTTCTTTCAAACGTTGCAGAGCCAGCTTGTCCTGACGTAAGTCAATGCCTTGCTCTTTTTTGAATTCGTCTGCGAGGTAGTCAATGATGCGTGCATCAAAGTCTTCACCGCCGAGGAATGTGTCGCCGTTTGTGGATTTAACCATGAAGAGTTCATCGCTGATTTCCAGGATGGATACGTCGAATGTACCACCACCCAAGTCATAAACTGCAATGGTGCCTTGGTTCTTTTTATCAAGACCGTAGGCGAGAGCTGCTGCTGTCGGTTCGTTGATGATACGCAAGACTTCCAAACCGGCAATACGCCCAGCGTCTTTTGTTGCCTGACGTTGCGCGTCGTTGAAGTATGCAGGAACAGTGATAACAGCTTGATCAACGGTTGTTCCGAGGAAGCTTTCCGCTGTTTCTTTCATTTTTTTCAGAACCATTGCGGAGATTTGGGATGGGGCGTATTTTTCGCCGTCGATCTCGACCCATGCGTCTCCGTTTTCGCCTTCAATAATTTTGAATGGCGCGTGTTCTTTCATTTTTTGAACTTGAGGGTCGTTAAATCTGCGACCGATCAAGCGCTTAATCCCGAATAGAGTGTTGTCAGGGTTGGTGACTGCCTGACGTTTCGCAGGCTGACCGACCAAACGCTCACCGTCTTTGGCGAATGCTACCATTGACGGGGTGGTGCGGGTTCCTTCCGAGTTTTCTACAACGCGTGGCTCTTTGCCGTCCATGATGGCGACACAGGAGTTGGTTGTACCCAAATCAATACCGATTACTTTTGACATTTTTTATACCTCATTTTTACTTGGCAAATTACGCGCGGCCTCACCATGAGCACCGTCACAAATTCCCACAAAGAGTTGGATTAACTCTTTGTACGGTATCACATATAGCGCATTGGGCTCCAAATGGACACCCCGTTATATGTTGTAAATTGTAACAATCTACAAGTTAATTATTAGGATTTTTATCCTATATGTCAAGGGTTATTGAGTGAGAAGTTGCATTTGAGTATTCGATACGCGAACAGGGTAGTATTTTAGCTGTTCAAGCCCCCCATTCAGCATTTCTGCTCCGTTTGCAACGGCACCGATACGCAATTGTGTAGCTGCTGTCGGCATTATAACCGAGCTATCCGTTGCAATGATATTCCCGTTGGCGGATAGAGCTGCATTGTTTGTTGATGATGTTAGGGAAATTGATTTGGTCTGTCCGAATGCCAAAGAGCCTCCGAATAAAATGGATTGAACACTGCTTGCTGACGTTATAATTCCTCCGTAGAGTGGGCCTCCTTGAATCCTGATTTGAAATCTCTCACTGAAGCTGTTGTTATTAATGTCGGCTAAAGTTGCAGCTGACCCTGAATTGGCTCCATTTGCGTAAGCTCTGCCCCAGAGTGTCTGCGATGCCGCGTTATACCAAGATCCGATTGGCAGAGTAAAATTATCAGATGCACGTGTTGCTGTTGCAGATGTTGTCGGAATGTAGCTGGAGGCAAAGGAGTTGTATTCAACTTGAGCTCCAAAAAATGAAAGCTCAAGTCCGGTTACTCCATATCCATTTCCGGATCTGTTGTCGACTAGCAAGCGTGAAACCGTGTGGCTTGACGTATTGGATACTGTGTATCTTTGCCAACTGGTTCCAACGGTAATATCCTGATTGGTAAATGTTGAAATTCCTGGAATTCTAAAACCTATCGTAGCTGTTTTGTTTGCCTTTATCCAAATTGAATGTGTAACGTCTACACCTGATGAAATTGCAACGTCCTGAAATAAACACTCTGCATTTGAAAAAGGGTAAACCGGAACTGTTGATCCATTCGGTGCAATTGTTGTTGAACTTGCTATCAAGCTGGAAC
>QKCR01000076.1 GCA_003245575.1 Alphaproteobacteria bacterium
GAAACATCAATATTTATATATACTTTTAATAAAAGGTTATATATAGTGAATTTATAGAAAGGAAAAACATAGGAACCTAAAATGAGAAACCAGTTTATGAGAGCTTTGTTCAAGATGCCTCCCAAATTGAAGAACCGCATGATGCGGGCCTTCCCGAGGATGTACGGACGAATGGCTCCCATGCCAGCCCCGCAACGTGGATAAGAATTAAGGACAGACACACACCCTCTTTTTTCTCCCTCCCTCCACCACAATACAGGTCAGTCTTGCGACTGACCTGTTCTCCATAAGCACCCTTCAAAATTTCATTGACATAAAAAATACCTGTCTTTAGCAATAGATGTATGAAAACTGCGTTCCAAGATTTTTGTTGTCGACCGTTAACAGATTCCGAAAGGTCACTGCTAGAGGGTATGAAAGTCTACACATCCCTCCTCCACAGCAGCATTCCTGAAAATTCGACAACACGATTCTTTATAGCCCTCCTAAGGTTGAAAGAAACTTGCATCGAAGAAGAAGATCGGCAGGAATATGAGACAGAGTATCTGATCAACTCGCGCGAGCTGGAACATCTATTCGACCTCTCCGATGTCATGAGAAAATTTGATGCCGAAACACCTCGGAAGAAACTCGGAAAAGATGATTTTGAAACAATGAGCCAAGGACGCGATGTCTTGGGTAGATTTCTAGTACGCCAGAAAAAAACTCTGGATCATCTGAATGAAGACTGCAAAGCTTTGAAGGCCGAGAAAGATGGATTGGTTGTTCAATTCCAAATAGCAGCTGAAAGCAAAGATTGGGAAACTTTGTCATGGATGTATTTCCAATCAAAACAAAACTCAGAAACAGCAGCCATACTAGGTCAAAACAACCCCGAACAAGTCATTGCCTTTCCAAGAAACAAAACAAATGCACAATTTGTCGAAGAACTAAAAAGCAAGTTTGATGGCCTCGCCAAATTATATATCGAGGACCTATTGGACGAGCTGGGACAACCCTTCGCCCTGACACAATCAGGACGTTTATACCAACAACAACTTGCCAATGCCAATGCATACAAAGTCATTGTTTCATTTGTAAAAGAACTGCATGAACATCTTTCGACCACACTGGCTACTCAAATATGGGCTTCTCCTAAAACCGGAAACACAGCTCAATTCCCTGCCAAACTGGAACTTGTAAAATAAGAATAGGAATGGATACAAGCACCATGAAACTCCAGACATTCGCCACATTCTGTAACGCCCCTCTTACTCCTGAGGAGGCCGCAATTGTTGAGGACGCAGAATTAGGAGAAGATATTACAAAAACTCTAAAAATGAACACAAAAACAGCGCTCGCCTTTGCTGTCATCTTATGCGAAACGCTTCTAAACGAACCGGATAATACACTGGATCTGCAACGTCCTAATTTGAATGAACTTGACCTACACATCTTGCAAGAACTTGCAGTCATGATGACCTCTCAAGATAAAGAATTATCCGAAAAAGAGTTTTCCGGGGACATGAAATTTCTAAATATTGCAATGCCTGCCGTCGAAAGACTTCAAGCCTATCAACGTCAATTTCTAAAATCTCTTGAACAATCAGAACGAAATATTTCTAAAAGAATGGAATATATATCCTTCATTTTTTTAGAAGGATGCGCCCAGCAGGATACAAAAGCCCTCACACAATTATTTCCGGTAGATGAGGAGCCGGAAGGTCAAGAGCAACCCGGTCAATCACCGGATTTGCAAACAACCAATGTCTTCAATTTGAGCGGTGACAAATCCCAAATCACCGAAGTCAAACGACTTGCAAATAAATTTAATGGGGTCACGTCTTTAGAATATGAGCACTTAACGGACGATCAAATTTCCGAACTCCCGCCTTTGTGGCACGACCAAGTATATGCGCGATCCGCCAACCGCCAAAACATAAGAAGTACAAATACAATCATAGGCTTTCTGGATGGATTGAGACAGGCCATGTTAGAACAAATTGCCCCGATACCTGTCCCGGTACATAAACGCCCCAGACATTCAGGTCCGCCCCAATTGAGCCTAGTTGCAAAGCCTTAAGCCCCAAAAGCTTGACGTATGGAAAATATCATCGTATAGAGCTGCCCACACAAAATTAAGGAAATAGAGAAAATGAAAGCATCTAAAAAAATCGGCGTATGCGTAAAAGACTTTTTTGCCCAAAACGCAAAAGGGGTTGTGTATATCACGCCAGCAAATAGCGACTGCCTGACCACAGCCTTCGCTGCAGTTCGTGCAAGCATCGCCAAGGTTAAAATTGCCGAAGCTCTCGACCATACAACAGACAACTGCATTGCTGTTGAGATTTCCAGACTTCAACTGGAAACTTTGGCTGGCCGCAGAGAAGTCGGAAGAATTACAGCTTCGCCGCTTACGCTTTAAAAATCTACCCCGCGCTTCTATTTATGAAGCGCGGCCAGACCTTTCCAATCTTCAATATCCTGTTCAGGCTTTTCGGATCTATATTTGGAATACAGATCAATTCCGACTGGATCTTCCAGAATATCCACCTCAATTCCTTTGGACCGAATAAGGTCTTCATTTCCTGAAGCCGATGTCACATTCCCAACCACAACCCGCGCGAACTGGCGCATATAAATCAAAGTTGCGCACACATCACATGGCGACAAGGTCGTAAAAATCGTTGTTTTGCTGAAATCAATCCGCCCCGCATCCCGAATAGCCGATGTTTCTCCGTGATTATAGGGGTGGTTTTCCTGAACAAGCGTATTATGTCCCTTACCAAGGATCTGACGGCTGACGTTATCAACGACAACACCCCCGATCGGGCATCCGCCCTCATCATATCCTTTTTGCGCCAAAAGAACGGCCATGCGCATGAAATCAGCGTCAGAAAGCTTTTGAAAGAACGCAGGACTGACAGTCGCCGCAAGGCTCGGTGTCGGCAAATGGGCAATGACATTCAAAACTGCATCACTGACGGGGGTATCTTGGGTGATAAATACGCTCATAAGGGCCTCCTGAAATGCCATTCTTGTACGAAATAGCAATTTTTGCCAGCGACAAATCAATGAAATAAGAGTATATTAAGAACATGAAACTCCCTACAAAAGAACAAATTTTAAAGCTCCTCGAAAATTTCGGGGTCGCTATGACCAAACGTGACCTTGTCACAGCATTTAACATCAAAGGCGAAGCCGCCCGCATTGCTTTCAAAAAACTTTTGAAAGAACTCGAAGAAGACGGACTGATCATCAAAGACTCCGGCAAATCTTATAAAGTCGCAGATGCGCTCCCCCCTGTCTGTGTCGTCGAAATATCGGACATTGATGTGGATGGAGATTTATTTGCCCGCCCTGCCGAATGGCAAGAAGATTTACAAGGGCCTCCGCCCCGCATAGAAATCATGCCGGACAAAAAAGGCCACCCGACTTTAATGGTCGGAGACCGCGCACTAGTTCGCGTCCGCAAAGCCGGCCACAATATCTACGAAGCCCAAATCATGAAAAAAATTGATGCCGCCACAGCACGCATCGTTGGCTTTGTGAAACAAATTAAAAACGGCTATCTGCTCTCACCGATTGACCGTCGCGCCAAACATGATTTTGATATTCCATCAACCGAGATGAACGGCGCAGAAGTCGGACAAATCGTCCTAGCTGAAATTCAACCATCTCGCTCGGCTTTAAGAAAAAAAGTCCGTGTCATTGAAGTCATCGGCAATGCAGATGATCCGAAAGCCATCTCGCTCATGGCCCTTTATGAAGCAGGACTACGCCCATTCTTCCCCGAGGCCGTAATCGCAGAAACCGAGGATATGATTATCCCACCTCTAGGAAAGCGCACCGATTTACGCGACTTCCCGTTGGTGACAATTGACGGATCAGACGCGCGCGACTTTGACGATGCTGTTTTTGCCGAACCGGATACCGACAAAAACAACGAAGGCGGATACCACCTGTTGGTCGCCATTGCCGACGTCGCACATTACGTTACCCACGGCTCAGAGCTGGATAAGGAAGCCTACCTTAGAGGCAACTCGACCTACTTCCCCGACCGTGTTTTGCCGATGCTGCCTGAAAAACTTTCAAACGATCTTTGCTCTCTCCGCCCTCATGAACCGCGCGCAACGCTGGCTGTCCATATGTGGATTAACAGAGACGGAAAACTGCTCAGACACAAATTTGTTCGCGGATTAATGATGTCGCGCGCACGCCTCACCTATGAACAAGTGCAAGCCGCCAAGAACGGTGAACCGGATGAAAAAACCGCCCCTCTCATGGATGAAGTTATCAATCCGCTCTACGCTGCTTGGAAAATTCTGGATCAAGCCCGCGAAAAACGCGGCGCTCTTGATCTCGATCTGCCTGAACGCAAAATTGTTGTAAACGACAAAGGCATCATGACAGGTGTTGCCACGCGTGAACGCCTCGACAGCCACAAAGTCATCGAAGAGTTCATGATTTTGGCAAACGTCGCAGCCGCTGAAGCCTTAGAAGCTAAAACGGCTCCATGTGTCTACCGTATTCACGATCGCCCGACAGGCGAAAAACTGATGTCGGCATCGAGCTTTCTGGAGTCATTCGGACTGACATTGCCGAAAAGCGGTGTCGCAAACCCTGCACAGATCAATCATCTCCTTACAAAAGCCAAGAAAATGCCGATGGGCTTTCTGGTGTCGGAAATTATCCTGCGCTCTCAATCCCAAGCGGTTTATGACCCAGAAAATATCGGACACTTCGGATTGGCCCTGCAACGCTACGCCCACTTTACATCCCCTATTCGCCGTTACGCAGACTTGATCGTCCACCGTTCTCTAATCAAGGCCTATAACCTCGGAGACGGAGAGCTCACAGACCACGAAGCCGCACAACTTTCAGTCATCGCCGAACATATCTCAGGAACAGAACGCACATCTGCTGAGGCTGAACGCAATTCTGTGGACCGCTTTACAGCCGCCTACCTCAAAGACAAAATCGGCATGGAATTTGAAGGCCGTATCGGTGGCGTCACGCGCTTTGGTCTGTTTGTAAAACTCACTGCCACCAGCGCAGACGGCCTTGTCCCGATCCGCTCCCTACCCGGTGATTATTACATCCACGACGAAGCCAACCACGCACTTGTCGGACGTCGTACAGGACGCATCTTCCGCCTTGGCGCACCTGTCCTTGTCCGCATCGTTGAAGCGGACGTCATCACAGGCTCTTCAGTCTTTGAATTGGTCGGCGCAGAAAACGGCGCAGAAGTTGACGGATACAAACACAAAAGAGGCTCAGGTGATAGAAGCCGCGGAGGTGATAGAAATCAATCCCGTCCGTTCGAACGTCGCGCCCCGCAAAAATCAAAAGGCAAACACCCCGCCAAGAACAGAGATGATCGCCAAAGCTCCAAAGACGGAGATCGTTCGCAAAAACCGAAAAGCAGGAACCAAAAGCCAAAGCCGAAAAACCGATAAAACATGAAATCTCACCTGAAATTGAATATTTTTTTGTTGGCCTTCGTTCTTGGCGGGTACACCACATACCACCCTGCGCTCGCACAGACATCAATTGCGAACAGCCAGCCTTTCGGCAACCAGATCCAACCTCCGAAAGACTGCCCTTTCTCTGATTGGGCAAAAGAAGCCACTTTAAGCGTGATGACCTTTAACGCTGAAAATTTTGAATCAAGAAAATCTGCAAATAAAAAATACTTTACCAATAGCGGATTCAAGTCTTTTTATGAGGCGCTTGACCTCTCGAGAATTCCGCAAATGGTCCGTGACACGAATTTGGATGTCACCTCCGCTGTAATGTCAGACCCTAAAGTCACGCAAGTTGACCAAACGCAAGACTCAATCCGCTATGTCATGGAAATGAAACTGGCGACAACCTATACAAACAGAAGCAGTACCCGTACAGATATGCTGCCTGTTACTCTAACGGTCGTGGAACGGGCCACATCCCCGGGCCACTGGCATATTGAGCAATGGATGACCAAGTAAGTCTCGCGCCCCCTTCTGCTCCGACTGACCTCACGCACCGCAGGAAAACCCTCTTATAATGTGTAGAGGCCATTTAAATTGACACTCAAAATATAATTATGTTAATAAGGGCCCTGAAAATTAGAATAATCCCGAAACAAGAGTGAGAGCAGCATGAATATACCAGATCAAGCCAACCTATTGGAACACTTGCCCGAGCACCATGCCGCCCATCAGATGAGTGAGAGAAAAGCACTCTTAGCCAAGGCACGCCAAGCAGCACTCAGATCACACTCGCCTTATTCACACTTTCCGGTCGGGTCAGCCCTTCTAACATGGTCCGGAGAAAATTACCTCGGACACAACACCGAAACAGCCGGTGGAGAAAGCCAAAACTGTGGTGAACAATCTGCCATTTCAAGCGCAGTTACGGGTGGCGAACATTTTCGCCGAAAAGATTTTATTCAGATGATTGCCGTAGCCTGCATCAAAGCACCAAGCCCCTACGCCAAATTGCTGGAAACACAGGAAGGTCAGGCGCGTGCAGCAGCTATTGAGGGAAACCTCGTTAAACAACTCTCCATGGGAACACAACCAAACTTTGCATCCAACGCACAAGACTGGCTATCAAACAAATTCGTTCTGGCAGCCATCGGAGATGGATCACCATGTGGAGCATGTCGTCAAATTATCAATGAATTTTCAGGACCTGACACCATCGTCTTGATTGACGACTCGCGTGACGGCATCCTCTTCAGAATGTCAGATCTTCTGCCATGGGGATTCAAATTCGGACCTGAGTCAATTGAACCTGAACAAGATATTGTTGATGCAAAAGCAATCGTAGCATATGTCGAAACCGGGCACATTACATTAGACACAGCAGCAAAACTCTCGGCTAGAAACGCCTATCATTTCAGTGACAAATACCCTAAAAGCGGGACGGCTATAGAGTGCCAAGACGGACGTGTATATGTTGGTTCCTCAGTAATGAACAGCTGTACTGGACTGAACATCAAATCCATGCGCGCTGCAATTAGCCGCGCCATAGTGGACGGGGCTATCGAGCGCAACGGGCCTAAATTTATCAAAAACATGGCCGTCTCACTTCCGCAAGGCAAAGAATTCATCTCTCCTCTTCATGGTCTGGATGTCGACCTCATTCAAGAATTCGGGGACAAAACGAATGGGAGAATCGTGGTGATCAAGGGTGAAGACAGAATTCTGCTTCCTATGCATTTAGGCCTGAAACTCTAAGGCCCTTTAACAGCCGGCCTATATAACACCAACGCCATCCATTGACGAAACACAACATCCCGATCAAGATTTCGGGCAATGCGGTGTGGCGTAGCCCCCGTATAAAAGACGACATCTCCCGGCTGGCATGTTTCAACCTTTTTCGGGGATGTCGTAACGATCTTCGTCAATACATTTTGTTTTGTGTCATCCGCACTATACGAAATACTGTTATGTCCGAACTCCGTAGGCAAAGCACTAGCCCAACTAATCACGCTGTACCACTTATCCGACACAAATGATGGATGATCCCGCTCTCCGCAAACATCGCGGTGCGACTGGTCAATATGCAGGAATTCATCCGGGTATCTCGGACGGGCATATTCACCCCGAACAATATTGTAGGAATCCGTCACCAACATGCGACATTGGACAGACTGGGGATCGCTCGCCATAGAAAAGAAATAATCAAGCCCTATCCGAAGGACTTCAGAAAACGGCTTTACAGTATCAGGAAACGTAAAAATCCCCGCTTCATCTATCTCTACCGGATGAGACAGCGTACCATACTCGCAAAAATCAATTTCCCGCGGGGAAACATGCCCGATAATTTGTGGAGGCTGGGGCTTTTGCAAATGAGAGACATCAATAGCCCGATCAAAGCTCTCCGCCAAAGGCGGGGCCAAAACCAGTGTCTTTCGTGGAATAATCGTAAAACTCATGTCATGGGATATAGATCATTATGAAAAAAGATGCAAGATACGAATATTCAAGCCCTTGGCGGCGTAGTTTTTCTTGACATCTGCCAGAAAATGCTTATTTTGACGCCCTGAATTCCAGTAAAAAGGTTTAAAAAAATGGCTAAAAAAGGCGCAATTCTTAAAGTTCGTTTGGTAAGCACCGGGAAAAATGCAAAAGGCAACCCGACAGGCTTCACGTACTATATTCAAAAGAATCCTAAGAACATCACGGAAAAAATGTCTTTCCGTAAATACGACCCACGTGCAATCAACCCTGAAACAGGCAAGCCTGGCTGTCACGTCGTATTTGAAGAAAAGAAAATGCCTCCGCACAAGAAGTAATAATCAGCGGACAGAGCTTCACGCTTCTTCCGAGGCGTGTTGGTTGCAAGAAACTTCAAAACCCACTCAGATTTTTCGAGTGGGTTTTTTTGAATCCTATAAACGGAGCTTAAGCAGGAAAGAAAAGGAAGTTACAGCTTCCCCTTCCCTTCAAAATAGACGCAGTTCCGTCCATTATGCTTGGCTTCATAAAGCTGCGCATCGGCACGCTGGACAACATCAGTAACAGCAACGTTATCAAGCGCATCACCAGTCAGAACAACACCTCCAAAAGAAGACGTAATACTCAACTGCCCCTCTGCACTACTGCACGGAAACGGTGTATCAGCGACAACACGGCGCAAACGCTCGCCCACAGCATAAGCGACTTCAGGAGTCGTATCCGGCAAAATAGCAACGAACTCTTCCCCACCCAAACGTGCAACCAAATCAAAAGAACGCACGGCATCCTTAATACGTGAGGAGAATCCTTTCAAAATCTCGTCACCGACTTGGTGTCCATAGGTATCATTGATGGCCTTGAAATGGTCAATATCCATATACAAGAACCCGAGCGGCTTTCTGTTCTCGCGGGCAGATTGCAGCATCTTTTGCATGTGAACTTCAAAATACCGCCGATTATAAAGACCGGTCAACGCATCAGTCAGCGCCATAGACAGTGATATTTCGTAATTGGCGCGCAACCGATCCTGAAAACGTTTGCGACGAATTTGCGTACGGCATCGTGCCAACATTTCATTACGATCCAGAGGCCTCAAAAGGTAATCATGAGCCCCAATCTCGAGACAATGAGCAATCCGCTCCAAATCAGTCTCTTCCCCCAACATGATAATGGGGGTCGAGCGACTACGCTCATTAGAACGCAAATGCGCACAAAAACGGGCACCGTCCTCATTTTTTAAATTCAAGGACAAGAAAATCAAATCGAAATCTTTGGCTGCAATCTCTTTAAGAGCATCCATGCCGTTGGACACCAGCGTAACATGGTTATTATCACGGGCCATAGCATCGACAACCTTATTGGCATCAAAAGCCATATCTTCCAAAACAAGAATTTGGGCGTTATCGACAGGTTGGGCCATAACAGTCGATGCCTCATCGGTAACACCTAATTGTGTCGCCGTACTCTCACGCGCCCGCCATTCATCAACTGTCATTTTAAGACGAACCAATGACCTGACACGCGCCATCAAAGCCACATCATTCACAGGCTTAGACAAGAAATCATCCGCACCGTTCTCTAATCCGCGGACACGATCCTCAACATCTGTTAACGCTGTAACCATCACAACAGGAACATGAGCGGTCAACGGATTGGCTTTAATCTGGCGGCAAACTTCAAAGCCGTCCATACCGGGCATCATGACATCCAACAACACAACATCAGGGTTGTCTTCAACAACGCGTTTCAGGGCCTCTGGGCCATTCAAAGCCGTCACGACCTCATAATACTCAGCCATCAATTTGGCTTCGAGCAATTTGACGTTCGGCAGAATATCATCGACTACAAGTACACGTGCTGTCATAAGGACCTATTCTATCTATCTTTCTTTCTCGGTTTTATCAGGCAGCGTCCTGAGACGGCGTCAAAAACTTCTGAACAGTCTCGATAAACTTCACAACAGAGATTGGCTTGGAGATATAATCCTCACAGCCGCCCTCACGAATTTTTTGCTCATCACCCTTCATCGCGAATGCTGTCACAGCGATAACAGGAATAACTTTCAGTTCATCGTCTTCTTTTAACCACTTGGTCACATCCAATCCCGAAACTTCCGGCAACTGAATATCCATCAAAATCAAATCCGGCTTATGCTCACGAGCCAAAGCCAAAACATTTTTCCCATCACGTGCCTGAACAGTTTCAACCCCGTGAGCTTCAAGCAAATCATGAAACAATTTCATGTTCAGCTCATTGTCCTCAACGATCAGGACTTTTTTTCCTTTCATGGCAGAATCTTGCATACCTATTATTCCTTACAGCTTTCCGGATTTTCTCTTTGTAGACCTACGAGAGTTTGTTCGATCGAGAAATCATGATAATCAACGTTCATCTTCCGCACAATTCCATTCTCGAGAACATCCATACTTAATTCATAATCAGCAAGGCTTTGTTTCTCATCCATAGGGAAAACTGCCATTTGTACGTGCCATCCGGGCACTTGAAGCAGTTTATTTTGTTCTAACGGCACCTCTGCTTTGGATGCCGAAGCCGATGCAGAAGAAAATGTCTCCTGCCCCGCCAGTTTTGGTTCAATCTTGCGCCCGATTACGGCATTAATTTCGACCGGCCCTTCGGAATCGCTCCCGTCAAATACAATCGCATGCACGATTTTCTTACCCTGCTTAGCCTGATCGAGTAAAAAGGCCGTGTGGGCGACAGGGAAAAAAGTTCCGTCCTGTAACGAAACCTGCGAAGCTTCGGGCAAGCTATATTCAACCATATGCTTTGCGCCAAGATAAGCAGCCCCGCGGATTTTCTCGTAAATATCTCCATCACGTTCACGAACAGACGAAAAATTCATGGAAGTCCCATCAAAACTTTCAAAGCTGGAAAACTTACTGGTTGTCCGTAACGGCGCAGAACTGGAATACTCATAAACCATATCAAAGCGATGATCTGTGATCCATCCGGTACAACCCGTTTTGAAATGGTACAACAACGTCCCTTCCAGCCCGATGATAGCTGAACCTCGACGAATGGAGCTGGTCTTGATTTTATATGTCGCCATGTGCGGCGCCATAACCTCGCGCGCTGACATCAACGATTTCTGGGCCGCCGTCATATCCGAAATCGGTGCAGCCTGTACAGCGGGCGTGTATCCGTACAGGGCAAAGAAAGCTGAAACTGCCAGCGTAAAAACACCGACCTTGGAAAATGTCATTATTTGTGGCCCCAAATTATAATTCAAAAACAAACGCCTAATACTTAAATAGACCTCAGAAACACCCAAAAAGATAGTCAACAATATACTAGAAGGAACGTCCCCTGAAAAGAAACCTCCGGAAGCATGATCATCTGGAAAATTCTACCCTATTGCTGGGTAAAAAAGTCTTAATGCCATAAGACAGATATTCCTCATTTAAAAATTCCCAAAGCCTCGTTCCGTCTCAAAATACATTAAGCCACTGATATTGAACAAAAATGAATCATTTCAAGAATCTGGCACGACTTTCGCAATTCTAGTTTCAAAGGCCGGATCACAAAAAAACATCCGGTTCAAAGAGAAGAATAGAGGATGGTGGTCTATGTCGATGAATACATTTACGCCGGTTGATTCGGTACAAAGAGGAAACTTTATGGAACAAGTCGTTAGGCTCAGGGAAAATTTGAATATGATGCCGCCTGCACAATCACAAAGCCGCCACAACGATTTGAACAAGAATTCTCCGAAGGGCGTCAATAAAATCCTCTCGACAGCTATGGCCTTACTTAGCCAAGCTCAAAGAGAACTGGATCAAAAACATAAACAGATCACCGAACTGAAAGAACAGATTTCTTATCTCGAAGAAATCTCGACAACAGATACGCTGACAGGCATGAAAAACCGTCGTGGTTTTGAACAAGCCTTTAATGCAGAACTTGATCGTGTACGTCGTGGCCGTTCGGCGGGCGGTGTATTGCTGATGATTGATATGAATAACTTTAAAGGCATCAATGACAAATATGGACATCAGGCCGGAGATGCCTGCCTGAAACTGGTTGGACATGCGCTCAAACAAGAAATCCGCGCGTCAGACACAGCCGCAAGATTAGGTGGGGACGAATTTGTCATTCTCATGACCGACACCACAACAGAACTTTTGCTCAATCGCGTGCAGAGCATGATCCTGAGAATGAACAATCTGTCCTTGATTTGGGACAATGAAGAAATTTCCGTCTCTGCAAGTATCGGGATGAAATCCTATGATGAAACCCACTCGGCAGCCGAGATTTTCTCCTGTGCGGATCAGGATATGTACGTGAAAAAAATGCAACATCACCAAGAAAGAAGAATGAGAGAACACGCACACTAGAAAACAGATTTCCAGCTCCCAGCATTCTCACTCCCCTTACCCAACCCAAAGAATGCTGGTCCCTTCCCCCGATCGTGGCCCTCCACCCGATCGGGGGTTATTTTTCGCCTTTTTTCCGAAAATTGCGAAAGGCGGATTTTTGTGTTAACATCTTGTTAATAATCATGAAGAAATAAATAATATTCGCCTCAAAGACGCAAAAATGCGCAAAGAGCGAGAGAGTGTGTAAAGTATGAGTGATGAAAGCGTTCAGGTAGCCTTACGCGAGGCTACAGAATTTGGTGCAACATTCACCCATAACAGGGATGTGGTTCTCACACCTCTGTCTCCAAAAGACGTGCCTGATGAAATCCGCCACTTACAAGAAAGGGTTAAAACCCTTGAAACAGCTCTTTCCGAAAGTCTATTGGAGAAAGAATACTGGAAGAAACAGGCTCTGACAGATGACTTGACCCAAAGCGCCAACAGAAAACATCTGCTGGATACACTAAACCGGACAATACAACATTATCAAACCTGTCCTACCACAAATCACGATCAGGAAAATCAGGGCCTACGCCGATCATCAGAGAAAAAAGGCTTTGCCTTGGGCTTCATAGATCTCGATCACTTCAAAGCAATCAATGACACTTTCGGACATGAAGCAGGAGACTTGGTCTTACAGCATGTTGCTGACTATCTGAAAGACGCACTCCGCCAAAACGATGTCATATCTGTTTATAACAGGCACAGCTTTGCGACACCTCCCGAACAAGCAGGCCGCTTGGGAGGCGACGAATTTGTACTAATCCTGCAACATACAGACACAGACACAATTGATAAAAGAGCACATGAAATTGAGAAGGGCTTAAATAGCTTGGTTGTTGATTATAACGGCATTAAAATCCATGTGAATGGTACATTAGGCGTCATAAATTGCGATTTAGACCTTTCGGCAGAAGAGAATTTACGTCTTGCCGATCATGCGATGATGTTGCGAAAGCAAGCCCGAAAAATAACGGCTCTGGATTCGGAGACTCTATTTCCATCAGCAGGAGCCGCCGCAGTTCAGCAAAAGCTCAATCTTTGCTAAATTTTCAAGAGAATTGCATCTATTATTAAGCCTGCGATAAGACAACAAATGATATTCTGATTCTGCGACCTTTTGTCATGGGATTTATGAAATGTCTGGATACATTACATCAGACGCGTTGATCAAGTCTTTGAGGAATGAACTCAAACAAGCCAAAGAAAGTGCAAAATACTGGGAAGTCATGGCCACAACCGATGACCTCACAGGGCTCCACAATCGACGCATGCTCAACCACGTACATCACCACATCACCGAGCGACGCTCGGAGCATAGTGGAGACATTACGCTTCTCTTTATTGATCTGGATGATTTCGGACAGCTCAATAAAATTTACGGAGATGATGTCGGTGATGACGCGTTGCGCTTGCTCGGACAAATGATCCGTAAGAATATCAGATCAACAGACATTGCCATTCGCAAGGGCGGCGACGAGTTCATCTTATTTCTGATGGATACCACCCCCGAACTGGCATCAGGTGCCGTCGTCAAAAGATTGCAATTAATGCTTGATGGGGAATTATCATTAAATGTGCAGAATACAAATATCCCGATAAAAGGCAGCATCGGTGTCTTTGCCTATAACCAAGGCATCTCGCCGCTTGATAATCTCAGACATGCAGATACACTCATGCGCCAAACAAAAAAATCCAGAAAATCTGGCAAGAAAAAAAGCAAGGAGACAATCTGCCCTACCGTTCAATCAGACGATAGACCAGCGGCACAGTAAATTTTAAAGAGGACGCAGGCAAAGCCTCCGGAGGCACATCAAAAGGAGACGCTGCCTGAACAGCCTTGATTGCAGCCAAGTCCAGTGCATGAGAGAATGACGTCTCCGAGACTTTAACCGCATAAACATTCCCTGTTCGATCAATAGAAAACGACACGTGAACGCGCCCCTCTTCCCGACGGCGTAACGCCTGCTTTGGATAAAATTTCCGGGCCAAAATTTTTTGATGCACATGAGCCTGATAACTATCAAACAGAGAAAAACTTGCTTGGGAAGCACGCTGAACCTGAACAGTCTGGACTGTTTGGACCTCAGCAGGTACTTTCTTTTGCTCTTTTAAAGGCAATTCACGTTTGATCGGCTGAGGTATATCTTTATTTTGAACAACGTCCTTTTGGCGTTGAGGAATCGGATCGGAAACAGGGGCGACATGTTCATCCGGAATATCCTCAAGACTTGTCTGCTGATCTCTCTCTTGGATAGAATCCTCGACAGGGGCCATCTCCACCATATCAATCCAGATTTCTTCTCTGGGGAGTATCGCCTCTTGCTGCTTGAGGACAGCTCCCATGCCCCAATTCCCGAGAACACCCGTCAGAACCAAAACAACCAAACCATGAAGCATAAGAGAATATGGCAGGAAGGAAACCTCCTTCCTGCGCAATGATTTATCAAATAGGGGCGAGCTAGAATCGTCCATTAATTTGAATTCCAACAGACCGTCCGGGTTCATTCACTTGAATTTCCGTTGGGTCAACTGCATTACTCCGGTTCAAGTGAGAAGCATAAACCTTGTCAAAGATATTACTAACCCCGACACGAACTTCAAATGGTTTCAAGTCTGCTTTGGCGTATAGGTCCAAAGTTCCGTATCCCGGTGTTTTACCAACATCACGCTGGGCCGTATCACTATCAATACGGTTCTGTTTCAGAGCAAAATTAAATGCCGTTCCGAAACTCCAGATGTCACGTGTATAATCTACACTCAAACGACCTTCCAAAGGCGGAATCTGGGACAAAGCATCATCATCCGTTCTGTTCTGACCATATGTGTAAGCAAAAGCTCCACCTAAGGTCCATGACGGTGTCAGACGATAAGATGTCTCATATTCCAGTCCCATTAAGGTCGCATCAATGTTCCGATAGATTGTCTCTCCGGATGTGGCGACAACACCTGTTTGTCCACGGGCGCGGTCACGGAAGATATAGTCACTCACACGATCATAATACGCTGAAACACTATTATCCCAACCGGATGCGGCATAAGTAACCCCAAAATCAACCTGACTATGTTTCTCAGGATCAATCAAAGGATTCCCAACCCAACGATTGGCGGCTACTCCGCTATTCGCAGCCATATAACGTTCCGTTGCATCAGCCGTTCTGACCGACCTGCTCACTCCTGCAAACACAGTTACATCGGACAAGACATCATATTCAAGGCGGATTAACCCACCCAGATTATGTTCAGTTACATCTTTGGCTGTCACTCCATAATGGTTTTGATAAAGGGTATTGGCACTAACAGCCCCAAAAACCTTATTGGCAGCATCAGCATTAGCATTAACGCGATCATATCGCGCACCAACCCGCAAACGTGCATCGGAAGATAATTCAGGGTCCGCTTCAACAAAGAAACCTGTTTGGCGAATACGAACATCAGGCCACATCAGAGATTGCGGCATCGTTGCATCTGTTGCCATAGCCATACCGCTATACCGCGCTGCAAATCGATCATTATTTTGAAGATCCACACCAACAGCCACCGGAATATCCCCCACACTCAAATCTCCGGAGAAAGTACCCCCGAAAGTTTTAGACTCGGATAAAGTCTTCATCTTCATACCTGTATTGGAACGAAGCGTGAAATTATCCATCACATGATCAACATCACTTTTATAGGCCTTAAAAGATACACCTTTCAGGAAATCCCCGTACAACCGATGCTCCGCAGAAAAACGATGAGTCAAAGAGTTGGATAATGGTGAATCCATCCCTGCACCGGCATACAACACATCATCCATACGGGTTAATTCAACGCCCGCCTGAAGTGTTGTGTCTTTTGTAGGTGTCCATACCGGCAACAAAGCATAAGTCTCTGATGTCGCTGCGGAACGAACTTCGACACCGTTTCCGTCTTCATAATTACCGGTATTGAAATGGGACCATAGACCACGCAACTGGACTGTATCATTTCCTGCTGCAGCATCTAAAGCCACATCATGGGCTTGCCCGTTAGACTGAAAACCAGAGGATACTTTGACACGATGGTCAAAAGAACTTTGGTCAAACGGCACGGGTTTCCGCTCGAACAAAACAGTTCCACCGCTGCCGCCTGCCCCGTTACGGACGGACTGATACCCTTTCAGAACCTCGATACTATCGTAGTTTTCGGCAGGCGCATAAGCTGTCGGAGGGTCCATGCGGTTCGGGCAACCACCGTGAATAACAGCACCGTCATTGACAATGTTCAACTGGGTCTGCTGCTGTCCGCGAATGACAGGATCGATCCCGTGTCCGCCCATACGCGATCCGGCAATACCAACTTGAGAGGAGAGATATTCTCCCGCATCGCCACCCGTGAGAGAAGAAGAATATTGGGTCCATGGATCAATGTTTGAAGAGAACGGATATAAAGGAGTCCATGCAGCTTCAACACCGATTTCGGGAAGATTTGTTTCAGCAAACGCCAAAACAGGAGCAAATGAACACATAAACGCAGTACCGGCCATCAAGCCGTTTTTAAAAGATAACAACATAGGAAATAATCTCCTGATAAGAGTTTTAAATAAATTAAGCAGTCAGATCAGGAGAATGGGGAGGTGCAGTTTTAAGAATAAATTGCCCCGGAAAAAAGAGTTCATAAAGAAAGACAGAAGTCTCTGTTAAAACAGGCTCGAAAAACTCGGTCCTATACCAGACCGTTTCACCGACATACGGGTCAGAAACGGAAATCGCAGCACTCAAAAAAGAAAACGGACAGCTTGGGGAAGCCTCGCTCCCGTCAGGCTGACCGCTTTCGTCAACATGGATTGTTTTGCTATCCAATCCGGAACAAATTGTAATCCAATCTCCACCGGATTTGAAATCAGGCATAAACCCAGCAGGCACACCTGCCCTGATCGCAAAGATCAGAAGCAATAAAATTAGAATGCCTGCACGTTTATGGACCATTGTTCGGGATACGCCTACGAAGCTGCCTGAATTTTTGGTTTACCCAAATCAATCTTCAAATGCAAATCTTTAAGCTGCTGCTCAGAAGCTTCACTTGGAGATCCCATCATCTGGTCTTCATAAGCACCGTTCATGACAAACGCATATACTTCACGCAAGTTTGGCTCATCCGCGAGGATCATCACCATACGGTCAATCCCGAAAGCACAGCCACCGTGCGGAGGTGCGCCATATTGGAAGGCATTAAGCATCCCGCCGAATTTCTTCTCGAGGACCTCGCGATCATACCCTGCGATTGCGAACGCTTTCTCCATGATGTCAGGACGGTGGTTACGAATACCGCCCGAACAAACTTCAAAGCCGTTACACACACAGTCATACTGGAAGGCTTTGATCTCAAGAGGATCAGAGTTGTTAAGGGCATCCAGACCACCTTGTGGCATAGAGAACGGGTTGTGAGAGAAATCAATCTGACCTGTCTTCTCGTTCATCTCATACATCGGGAAGTCCACAATCCAACAGAATTTGAACTGGGTGGTATCCAGCAAGCCCATATCTTCACAAATCTTGATACGTGCTTTACCGGCCATCGCAGCAGCTTTCGCAGGCTTGTCGCAAACAAAGAAAATCGCGTCACCTGCCTCCATCTCCCCAACCTGGACAAGCATATCCAAGGCTTCAAGAGATAAAAACTTAGCGATTGGCCCTTTATAAGAATCACTTCTGAAGCAAGAACCAGTGAAATCCTTACCTCTGTAAAATTTTTCCAACTCCACTCGAGTACCGTCTTTTAGAATTTCTTCTACTGTTACAGGTCTCGCATTAGAATCAAGAGTAATATACCCAAGACCAGGAGCACCTTCACCACGCGCCCAATCATTGAGCTTATCAAAGAAGCTACGAGGACGATCCCCGACTTGTGGCGCACGAATAGCACGAACCACACCACCAGCTTCAATCACAGATTTGAATGCATTGAATGTAACATCGTCACGTTTGAAAATTTCTGTGACATCACAGATCACCAGCGGGTTACGAAGATCAGGTTTATCACATCCGTATTTCATCATGGCTTCATCCCAAGTCAGGTGCGGCCATGGAGCTTGGGTTACGGCCTTCTTTTCACCGAGCCAATCGGAAAATTCTTCGAACATTCCGCCGACCACTTGTTCCATGGTCGAGAAAACATCACTTTGCTCGATAAAGGACATTTCAACGTCCAACTGATAAAATTCAGCCAAACGATCTGCACGCCCGTCTTCATCACGGAAACATGGAGCAATCTGGAAGTAACGGTCAAAACCGGACACCATCAACAATTGCTTAAATTGTTGTGGAGCTTGCGGTAAAGCATAGAATTTTCCGGGATGCAAACGGGATGGCACCAAATAGTCACGCGCCCCTTCAGGAGAAGACGCCGTCAAAATTGGAGTGTTGAACTCTTGGAACCCTTGATCCCACATACGGCGACGGAGCGATGCAATCATGTTGTTACGCAGACGAACGCGTGAATGCATGCCTTCACGACGCAAATCAAGGAAACGGTATTTCAAGCGAATATCTTCACCTGTTTGATCCGGTTCGGCAATCTGGAACGGAACGACTTCAGAACCGGACTGCAATTCTGCTGTCTGGATATAGACTTCAATATCACCCGTCGGAAGTTTCGAGTTCGCAGTCCCATCCGCACGTTTCTTGACCTTACCTTCAATCGTGATAACGGACTCAACACGCCATTGCTCAACTTGTTTCAGAGCGGCGGAATCCTGATCAACCACACATTGGGTCACGCCATACGTATCCCGCAAATCGATAAACAACACGCCGCCATGGTCGCGCATACGAGCAATCCATCCGGAGAGTTTTACGATTTGGCCTTCATCAGACAGGCGCAACGCGCCGCAATTGTGGGAACGGTACTTATGCATAATTAACCTTTTCTATTCAAAAAATGCTTACAGCCGCCTTTATAGCGGCTGACTACCTGATTTCCAATGGTTTTTTCCCTACAATCGACCACTTTTAGCGGGAAAATCAATAAACGACCCTATTCTTGTGCATTGCGACAATCTGACTAGGACTCTAGCTTGATTTTTTCTTGAAATCCCTTGGGTTTTAACGCATTCTAAAAATATATTGCACTGCACATTTTTCGTAAAAATGAGCAAATCGGTCAAAAAAGAGGACGAAATGAAGACAGAAACATTAAACATCACCCCAAATACCATAACCCCGCTCAAAGCGCATCGCTTGATCGAAAAAACGGTCACGGTCGAGCAAGGTCACCTGAATGTGGAAGTCGGTGAACATATTTACATCCTGACAGCTGGCCAAAACATCACTATTCCACGTGGCGTTCCGTTTGCTTATGCAAACTTGTCACCAAGTCTGACAAAAATTTCTGAGACCGTGGATGCCGTAGCCGTAAATGACGACACCAAGCTCTATGCCGATGAAACAGGCGCAACCTATATCGAGAATGCAGCCCCATCGACCCAGATTTCCATGTCCTTGTACCAAGGACTGGCAGATATGCGTATCCACCAAGACGCAGCCTAACTGCCCCGAAATAGAATTTCTGCGTAGAAATTCTGCGTAAGAACCCCGCCGCGAGCGGGGTTTTTTTATATATTTGAGAAAAAGTTCCAAGGAATTCCGCACTAATGACGTCTTAATAAAAACACCTTAAGATAAATGACGTGCGGGGAGAAAATGGAGCAACCAACCGAACAAAAGAAAAACAATAAACCCATGATAGCAGCACTGCTATTCTTGGTACTCTGGTTTATCGGAGGCGTGGGTTATTTTACGTTTCCGGTCCCCTCACCTGAGCCACCTTGCATATTCAGTCATGAAGCCATGGCATCACGCACAACACCAGCAAAAGAACTTTGGTCTCACAAAACCCATGGGCAAGTTTTATCGAACCCGGTTTTTGTAGGGGATTTAATTGTTTATGGAACACTCAACGGCAAGCTGGTGGCCATTTCATCCTCAACAGGCTTAATAAACTGGCAACATGACTTTAACGCTCCTCTCTTTGCCATCACCAGCGGCGAAGCAGGAACTATTTACGCGGGAACAGGTCTTCACTTTGATACACAATCCCTTCTCATCTCGGTCAACGCAAAAGACGGTAAAATCAATTGGCAAACCGAACTCCCCGGCCATTTGGAAGAACCACCTGTCCTCGACATAAAAAAACATCGTCTATGGACCAGCGGCGGCCCGAGCGGGCTTTGGGAAATTGATACAAGAGACGGATCAAAAATCAGAAATATTGCTCTAGGTCACGCCGACACCACGGCCCTACACTATAACCACGTTCTTTATGCCCCTTTCCAAAACGGCGAAGACAAAATCGACAGCACATTCTATGCTATAAATGCGAGTACAGGATCAACAATCTGGAACCTGCCGCTTCAAGGCCAGCCTTGGGCAACACCAATCTTGAACAAATATAAAAACAAAATCCTGACCAATACAGGGATCGGGCAAATCGGCGCGCGCCGTGCCAGTGATCGCGGATGGGCGCAAGCCATATCGCTGGACGGCAAGCTGATCTGGGAAACAGAACTGCCCGATATGGCCCTTGCCCCAAATATATACATCCCTAAGAATGATATGATTATCTACACCTGCAAAAACGGAGAGCTCGTCGCGCTCAATGCCGAGACAGGTGAAAAAATTTGGGCGAACAAAGTCACAACTGAATTCAGATCCGAAGCCATTGCTCTTGATAACAGTTTAACGCCAACCATAGCAGCCCTCTCTGTTGACGGAACGCTCACAGTCCATGAAATACAACATGGTCAAATACTGTGGAGCCGACCAATGCATGAAGACGGTCCATCCTCGCCGGCAATAAAAAATAATCTTCTGATCGTGCCGACTGTTTTCTCAATCAACGCACTTAAATTCGAATTTTAGGGGGACGTATCATGCCAAAACAACACGCGCCCCTCCTCATTTTAATTCTAACGTTGACGATAATTTATACGTCGCCTGCACAGGCGCTTATTGCAGGCGGTTGCGGAACAGGCTGCGCAAACAATCTAAGCCCTGTTGATCCTAAAAGCTTCCTAGACATCCTAACAACTTTCCTGATCTATCAAGGAGTCATTACGCTCATATTCTACATCTCCGGATATATTTTCGGACGCAGAGTAGAGGCGGGAAAACTCACTGCAAATATCAGTCGTAAATTTGTCTGCCTCACAACATTTCTTGCAAGCTTTGCCAATTCAATTCTGATGAGCAACAGCTCAGGCAGCTCATCTCATCCTATTTTTATTATCTTAGGACTATTCGCACTGCTATTAATGCTGGCAACTCTCAAAGAAAATATGCGCTTGCGCTTTCCGTTCTTGAGAACAGTTTTTTCCTCCATTAATCGTCCCGAAGATGCACCTCACACGCTCAAATGGTTGAGCACCGAAGCCATCGCTACAACAACAATCATTCTGATCTTCAACATCATTCTGGCCAAATATGTTTTACCCCACAGCATGACATCCCCAGCCATGCTATCAACAATTATGCTTATACCTATTTTCGCATCGGGATTAGGAGATTCCTTTGCAGAAATCGTCGGAAAGAAATGGGGCAAACATCCCTATCAAACAACAGCACTCTTTACCGATAAAAAATACACACGGACCATAGAAGGCAGCGCAACGGTATTTGCCATCACCCTGATAACAGGACTATGTGTGGCTTATATGCAAAGCTACCATACACCTGAATTTTTCTGGAAAGCCGTCTATTTTCTTCCCCTGACTTTAACAATTGCCGAAGCAAAATCACCGCATACTTGGGACAACCCGTTTCTGTATCTGACAGGTTATCTGACAATTGTCATTTGCCTAATGTGACCGATTTAGGGTAAAATCTTTACATAAGATAAATAATCCCTATTTCTTTCTGTGTCGCACTGGGGTAAACAACCTGCATGACTTTGATAACCACCAATTCCGAACTCCAGAGCTTTTGTAACTCTCTCTCAAATGCCCCGTTTATTACGGTGGATACGGAATTTTTGCGCGAAAAAACATACTACGCGAAACTCTGCCTGATCCAGATTTCAGGCCCGGATAAAGACGCACGTGCCATTGATGTCCTCTCTGATGAAGAAGAGCTCGACCTCACCCCTGTTTGGGAATTGATGAATAATAAGAAAATTCTCAAAGTTTTCCATGCGGCACGGCAAGATCTCGAAATCATCTACAACCTGTCAGGAAAAATCCCTACACCATTGTATGACACGCAAATCGCAGCCATGGTCTGTGGATATGGTGAACAGGCAGGTTACGAAGCATTGGTTACAAGCATTTGCAAAATTAAAGTAGACAAATCCAGCCAGTTCACAGATTGGTCACATCGTCCTTTGAGCAAAAAACAATTAAACTATGCCCTGGCAGACGTCACGCACTTGGTCGACATTTATGAACATCTCGAAGACCAGTTAACCAGTAAGAATCGTCAGAACTGGGTAGCTGAAGAGGTCGAGGCCTTGACCGACATCAGCCTCTATAAAATTGACCCGAATGAAACATGGCGACGCTTGAAAATCAGATCGGCAAAGCCGAAAGATCTGGCCGTATTAAAAGAGCTCTCGGCATGGCGTGAAACCGAAGCCCAGAAACGGGATGTTCCTAGAGCACGTATCCTCAAAGACGAAACACTTCTTGATTTGGCATTCCAAAAACCTCTGACGGAGACAGACCTCGCAAGAATTCGAGGCATCTCTGCTGACATGGCGCGCGGAAAATTCGGCAAACTGATTTTGGAAGTTGTTAATCGTGGCGTATCTATTCCCGAGAAAGATTATCCGGAACTGGAAGCCAAAAAACCGCTTCCCCCTAAACTAGCCCCAGCTCTTGAAATGCTCAAAATGTTACTCAAGATTAAATCAGCAGAAAACGATGTTGCAGCCAAGCTGATCGCCTCCTCATCCGATCTTGAAGACTATGTTCAAAGTCCGGACGACGAGCATCTGTTACGCAATGGCTGGAGGTTCGAAATTTTCGGCAAAGATGCTGCCAAAATGCTGGACGGAAAACTGGGACTAACGATCCACAAGAGCAAAATCCGTCAAATCGAGTTGGAATAACGTACCCCCCAGAAAAGCAGGCATTTCTGTCGGTTAAGAGCTTGTTAAAGCCACAATGGTATCTTATTTCATAGATAACTCCGTCTTGCGGGGAAAAATACGCATCAAAAACGTTAACCTTATATGAACATGACTTTAGGCTTACGCATGATCCCTCACACTCATTTCACAACAAAGATCATCTGCCTGACTCTGCTGATAATGGCAGGCTTGTCATGCTCCATTCCGTCCGCAAAGGCAAATGGGTTGATGAACCCGCGTAACATCTCTAACTATGCCGGACCGGAGTATAATTTTGACTATTTTAAGGACATGTCGATTGCAGAATTCAAATTGATGATGACCGAAGAAGAAGTGCGTGAAATTGTCAAACAAGAAGGCTGGTCTGGAGGCTGGGTAGACAACAGCGTCCCTCCGCCTGAAACAATTGAAACAACCGGATACACATTTAAAAAAGGAACAGATCAGATTATTTCTCTGTATCGCTATAAAACCGCGGACGATGACAGCTATAAAATCTATGCAATAGAATTTGCAAAAAAATTCCCTGCCACTCAGAACACGGACATCCTTGTACAAAGATTGCTGGAGAAATACGGCGAACCTACAAATATCAAAAGAGACGGAACCAATATCGTCTTCGAATATAGCCCTGACAACAAAATGTCGGGTGTCAGAGATTGCCAAACCATTTCACAACAAAAACAACCCAAATGTTTCCTATATGTAACGTGGCTAAAAGGTCCGCGCATGACAATCAAGATCAGTCGCAAAGGCCTTGAAATGGTTTTGGAAAATGAAAACGAAGCCTTAACGAGCCAAACGACCATCAATGCACGAAAAGGTATTTTCGCAGAACAGATGAAAAAACGTGCAGCCGAGAATTTCAATCTGGACTTCTAAAAATTCGGCACTATAACCTACACACACGTGCCGCAATTTGCCCAATTTTTGACTTTCCCTATTGCCTGAACAAGGCTAGAATACAGGCACCATGTTTGACACCCACCCCCTAACCGGATCGACCAGACTATGACCACTGAAAAAGCCCCAATGCCGCTCTTTTACAAAAAACCGGAACCACTGGATGCAAACAAACACAAGACACTGGCCTTGAAAAAGGAATTTGGTCTGTTTTTCACCAAAGACGTCAATGCTGTTCCGATCACCATGATCGAGATGCCGCAAATCTGTCACCACTACCCGATAGCCTTCAGCCCGGACAAAAATGCGACACCGGTCGCTATTCTGGGTCTGCGCGATAACGAAAACCTGTTTCTGGACGATAACGGCCAATGGGAACCGATGACCTACATCCCATCCTACATTCGTCGCTACCCGTTTATCTTTTCGGAAAATCCACAAAATGACCAATTGGTCCTGTGCGTAGATGCGGACACAAATATTGTTGAAGAAAACGGAGAGCAACGCTTCTTTACGGATGACGGAACGGCAACAGCCCTCTCGAAAAATGCTTTGGAATTCTGCAAATCCTATCACGCAGCAGCCCATCAGACGACCGACATGGGAAAATTCCTGAGTGACGCCGGATTGCTGGTTGAAAGAACCGCAGAAATCATGGCGCCAAACGGTAAGAAAATTAATTTCTCGGGATTCCGTATAATAGACGAAGCCAAATTGGCAGAGCTGGATGACAAAACATTCCTGGAACTGCGCAAAAAAGGCTTCCTGCCCTTCATTTACGCGCATCTATTCTCTGGCGCCCAATGGCAAAAATTGACGGCTTTGCTTGCCAAACGCATGAAATAGCTCAATAAACCGCTATAAAAGAAATAATAATACACAATTATTTCATCCCCTTGGACGGGAAAACTTGAAACTGCACTTGAGAATGTGCTAACTCATCCCCATTCCAAATTTATATATAATGTGCCGAACCATACCAAGGGGGTGTTCTATGGCAAAAGTGAATGTTGCGAAAGCATCAGACCTGACAGGGAAATCAAAATCCACCATTCAACGTGCTTTGAAATCCGGTCGTCTGTCTTTTAGCGTCAATGATGCCGGTGACAAAGAAATCGATACATCAGAACTCGAACGTGTTTATGGAGCATTTCCTCCGAAAGTAGATGCAGAAGCTGCAATCCGCGCAGAGCTACAAAAAGCTCAGGACATGTTGGAAATGGAACGCGTCAAAATGCGTTGCCGCTCTTTAGAAGATCAATTGCACATGACCGAGAGTCAATTGGACGATATGCGTGACCAACGCGATCAATGGCAAAAACAAGCCCAACAATTGATGATCACCAACCAGACATCCCAAAAACAAGCTGAAGAGCTGAAACAGGAAATTCGTGAACGCGAAGCCCGCGAACGCGAAGCCCGCAAACGTCGTATGGAAGAGCGCATGAAAGTGATGCAAGCCCATAACGAAAATGCATCATCCGAGCCAATTTACGGCAACGAAGAATCGATGCCGATCTGGGCCAAGATCAAAGATACCATCAACAAAATCCGGGCAGCGTAAGCTTCCCGTTTTTTTTTCGCGCCTCTCTCATAGGATTTTTCTATGCCGCATATCATTGCCGAATTGAACGCATCACTGCTACCCGCATCCTCGGAACAAGAACTTCTGAACGCCTTGCATCTGGAATTGGCCAAAGAGCCAAGCGTAGCGCTCGACCGGATTAAAACCAGATCAGTCCACCTCCCTCACGTTATTGTCGGAGATGACACCAAAGCCGATAAAATGCTTCATATCATCGTAAAGCTCTTGAAAGGTAGGACAGTTGAAACACGCAAAACTGTCGGACTGGCTTTACAAAAAACCGCTCAGGATTTCCTGATAGGGAAAAGCATCACTGAATGCTATGTGACTGTTGAAATCATTGAACTTGATCCAGAAACTTACGCGGCATAACTCCCCTCCTGCGACACGCCACCCTTTAACTTATATGCTGTTTCTGCCATACTGGAAGTATGGCAGAAGGCGACGATAAACCGGACGAATCGTCCAAGACAGAAGAAGCCACCCCCAAGAAGCTTGAAGAAGCGCGAAAACGGGGTCAGGTGGCGCAGTCTCGCGACTTGAACACATGGATTGTCCTCCTTGCGGCAACCCTGCTCATTGGCACGGCTACGCCTTACATGTTTGCCGAACTCACTGACTTCTTGAAACAATTTCTGGCAGAGGCTCATACGATGCCCGGAACACCCGGCGGGGTCGGGATCATTCTAACCGAAACAGCGCACCACGCTATCAGCGCAACATTTATTGTCTTCCTGGCATTGCTGGTCTCAGCTATTATCGGGCCAATGATGCAGGTCGGGCCGTTACTCGCTCCGGAAGTTCTGAAACCGGATTGGTCAAAAGTTTCCATCTTCAAAGGATTTGCACGTCTTTTCTCTATTAAGTCGATTGCAGAGTTTATAAAAGGTCTTTTAAAAATATCCGCCATCGCAATCGTCGGCTATGTCATGGTTTATCCGTATCTTGATGGGGTTGAACATACGATTGACATCACCCCGGTCCAGATGCTCGAAGAAACAAAATCTCTCGCCATCCGCATGATGATCGGCATTTTGGTAGCCCTACTGGCAATCGCTCTTGCCGATCTTCTCTTCCAGAAATGGGAGTTCAACAAACAAATGCGGATGACCAAACAGGAAATCAAAGACGAATACAAACAAACCGAAGGTGACCCGTTCATCAAAGGAAAATTGAAACAAATCCGGATGGAACGTGCACGCCAGCGTATGATGCAAAACGTCCCCAAAGCCGATGTTGTTATCACAAACCCGACCCACTATTCCGTGGCCTTGAAATACGATACGGAAGTTGCAGAAGCTCCTGTGGTTATTGCAAAGGGGATAGACGAGCTGGCACTTAGAATCAGAACCGTTGCAACAGACAATGAAGTTATTCTTTTTGAAAACCCGCCACTGGCCCGCACACTCTACGATACGGTTGATATTGACCAACAAATTCCGGAAGAAGTTTATAAAGCTGTCGCAGAAATCATTTCCTACGTCTACAAAAAGCAGGGAAAAATCAAGTAATCCGGACTAGACGCTTTATTTTTCGGCTGTTTTCTGTCATTCTTTGGCAGTAAAACAAGCCCCCTCCGGACTGCCGAAAATGACAGACACATCACCAAACTCACACGCCTCACAAACGAACCGCAAATCAGGCCTGTTCGGATTTCTGAATTTCGGGAAATCACGTGAACAAAAACTTCTCGCAGAAGTTCTGGAGATGTCCCGCAACGCCCGCATGGTCTCGGACAAAAACGGAAAAGCAATTCTCTACAATTCAAAATTCGCATCTCTATGCCCTCAAAAAAGTCCTGTATCCGTCACAAGTCTGATGACCTTTTTTAAGGACACTCCGGATCGGGATCAAAAATTCAACAACCTCGCGAACAATGCTCTCCTTGGAAAAACGCTCACTGAAACACTCCAGAAAAACGAGACTGCCCTCAGCTGGTATGAAGTTACTGCCGGTCCTGTCAGTGGCGGATGGAACGGGTATATCCATTGGCGCGTAGAAGATGTCACGACACAACGCGCGCAACAGGAAAAACTTACCGAAGAGCATGAGAAGCTAACGAATTATGCAGATAACGCCCCCGTAGGATTTTTCTCGGTAAATGAAACGGGCTTTTTTGAATTCGTCAATGCCACCTTTGCCAGATGGCTAGGTACAGAGCCAAGCGATCTGATCGGAGAAAAAAATCTTCACAGTTTTTTTGTGACAGCACCCGACAAAGCTGCCCCTTACGACATCAAAGACGGCGGCGGTGTCCGTCAGATTGCAGAAGTCAAAATAAAACCTGTAAAAGGTCGTGAATTTTTGACATCCATCACACAAACAGTTGTTCACAGTGCAGACGGAAAGATCCTGACCCATGCAGTGGTCAATGACCTCACAACCGAACAAACCATCCGTCAGGCGTTACAAGATTCAGAGGACCGGTTTCGTCAATTCTTCGAAGAAGCACCAATCGGAATTGTCATCCTTGATGAGGACAACAAAGTCAAGGAGTGCAACCGCTTTCTTGAAAACATGGCGGAAAAAGAACCGTCCGACATCCAGTTTATTCCGTTCAATGAATTGATTGATTATGCGGACTGGACACTGGTCACAGATGCCATTTCCCGCATACGTAAAGGCGAAACCTTCCATGATCCGTTAGAAGTCCGCATCTGGAAACACAAATCAAAGAAACCGCTCCCGTGCCACATGTATGCCAGCATGTTTTCCGAAGGCAACAATATGGCCATCCACTTTCTGGATTTAAGCCAACAAAAAAATCTCGAAAGCCAATTTATCCAATCTCAAAAAATGCAAGCGGTCGGACAATTGGCAGGCGGTATTGCGCATGACTTTAACAACCTGCTAACCGCCATTATCGGCTTTTGTGATTTACTGCTCTTGCGACACAAACCGGGTGACCCGTCTTTTGGCGATATTCAACAAATCAAACAAAACTCGAACCGCGCAGCCAATCTGGTCAGACAGCTCTTGGCTTTCTCCAGACAACAAACCTTGCGCCCGCAAATTCAGGACATCACAGATATTCTAACCGAAGTAGCGCATCTCCTGCGCCGCCTCATCGGTGTAAATATCGAACTGTCATTGATCCACGGAAATGATCTCTGGCCTGTCAAAGTCGATAGCGGACAAATGGAACAGGTTCTGGTCAATATGGCAGTCAACGCGCGCGACGCGATGCCGGACGGCGGTGAACTAACAATCGAGACGAGCGCTGTCACAACAACAGAACCGATTAGTTTCGGTCAGGATATTATGCCCGCAGGAGAATGGGTCAAACTCGAAATCAAAGATACGGGAACAGGTATTCCGGCAGATGTTCTAGAACATATTTTTGAACCGTTCTTCACTACCAAGGATGTTGGTAAAGGGACCGGCCTTGGTCTTGCGACAGTTTATGGAATTATTCGCCAGACTGGTGGCTATCTCGGTGTCGATAGTGCTGTTGGCGAAGGAACAACCTTCATTATTTATCTGCCGCGTGTCCGCGAAGAGGAAAAAGCTCAGGAAGCACCAACAGGTCAAACAGAAGACGTTTCGACAGACCTGACAGGTAACGCTCGCATCTTGCTTGTCGAAGATGAAGACGCTGTCAGAACATTCTCGACCCGCGCCCTGACCAACAAAGGGTATGAAGTGTTGACAGCCGAGAACGGCGAGTCAGGTCTTGAAGTATTCCAATCACTCGATCAACCGATCGACTTGCTGATTACCGATGTCATGATGCCCGGCAAAGATGGGCCTACACTTGCCAAAGAAATCAGAGAAAGCGTCCCTGACCTGAAAATCATTTTTATATCAGGCTACACGGAAGAACGCCTGAAAGACACATTGGGGGATAACATCTATTTCCTCCCCAAACCATTCACGCTGAAGGACTTGGCAGCTAAGGTCAAAGAAGTTCTTCAGGAATAACCTCGCCCCTGAGTTTTTCGTACATACAATTTTAAGGGCCTGATGGTAGACTGGGATGAAAGAATCCTCCCTTTTGGGAGTTTTCGGGCTGCGTATAGGGAAATTTGGCTAAACGGACTGACAATGGTTACAACACCTCAAGCCAACTACGGAAATGGTAATATTTACACGACTATTCACAGGCTGGAGTCGTCAAATGCGCAATTCGGCCTTGCGAATACCAATTCCTCCCAAGAACGCATCCAGAGCATCAGAAATGTCGATATAGCGGCAGAACCTAGCGTCTATAACGTCATAAGCCAGCAAGAAGCAACAGACGCCAGTGCCGAACAAGGATTAAACGATAAAAACCCAGTATCAGAACGCCTGGGCTGGGTCCAACAAATGCACCAACGAGTCGTAGAAAATCACGGATTTCAGGCCAAACAGGCCCAAATCCAAGCCTTGGCGCGCAACACAATGATTGTCAATATTCCGCCGGATCAACGCGGAACCATCGCGGACCTCTCCGCGTAGATCAAGAATTCAGGGGAGCCTCTATGTCAGAAATTTGGGAATCAACAGTTCTGCTCTTTTCAACTCTGGCCGCCCTATTCATAGGGACCGACACATTGGGGCCAACTCCCGATCAATTGCAACCGAACCAACAGCAGCAAGTTTCCGCCCACTACAGTAAAAGAACAGATTTCAGCCCGGAAAACATTGAAATCATCGCACTGAACAATGCTGTCCCCAAAAACGTAACAGATGCCGTCGCCAGAAAACTCATGGATCAGTATAAAATCCCTGTCCATGTTCTGCGCTATAAAGCTGATATTTCCTCGGCCTTTGTCGAAAACCGTCAACAATATGACGGTAAAAAGCTTTTGAGCATTCTGGAGTTACCGCGCCAGAAAAATACTTACGTAATTTATGTCATCGACGGAGATATTTACACGACAGGATATAATTTTCTATTCGCTCATACAGATTTTAAATCCCATGAAACCGTGATCTCCATGAACCGCTTCATAGATCAAAATAAAGGCAGCGACATCACCATAGAACGCCTCAATAAATTACTCATGCGCCGAATCGGCTTTGCCTACGGCTTGGAAAGTAACGAATGCGTTATGTATTTCGCACCGACACTCGAAGAATTCGACCAAATGGAAGCCGTCTATTGCCCGCAAGATAAAAACTTTCTGGAAACTCGTGGCATACTAAAAACCGCCTTCCAATAAAATAGTTAGAAATTAGAACACTCTAACTAACTGAAAATCCATACACTCTCGATAACACGAACGAAAATAGAACATTTGTTCTCATTTGTTCTTTACAAAAAGAACAAATGTGGTACAAAATTCATATGGGCAGGTTACAGCGAATCGTGCTCAAACTAAGAAAGGGAAAAAATAATGTCAGTTACACCATTCAAAGGATCGGATATGGACAAATCATCAGCGGAAAAAAACAAGGCCCTCGAAGCCGCCCTCGCCCAGATTGAACGGGCATTCGGCAAAGGCTCGATTATGAAACTGGCAGGCGAAGAGCATAAAATGGATGTTGAAGCCATCCCGACCGGTTCATTAGGATTGGACATCGCTCTGGGAATTGGTGGTCTACCACGCGGTCGTATTATTGAAATTTTTGGACCTGAATCTTCAGGTAAAACAACTCTGGCCCTTCAAGTTATCGCAGAAGCTCAAAAAATGGGCGGAACATGCGCAATTGTCGACGCAGAACATGCGCTTGATCCGGGATACGCCAAGAAACTCGGCTGTGATGTTGAAAACATGCTGATCTCCCAACCGGATACAGGGGAACAAGCTCTGGAAATCGCAGACACACTCGTTCGCTCCGGCGCTCTTGATGTGTTGGTAATCGACTCTGTCGCAGCATTGGTCCCACGCGCCGAACTTGAGGGTGAAATGGGCGACAGTCACGTTGGTTTGCAAGCACGTCTGATGTCTCAAGCTTTGCGTAAGCTCACAGGCTCAATCTCCCGCTCCCGCACAGTTGTGATCTTCATCAACCAAATCCGGATGAAAATCGGTGTAATGTTCGGATCTCCTGAAACAACAACAGGCGGTAATGCGCTCAAATTCTACGCATCAGTACGTTTGGACATCCGCCGCATCGGCTCTATCAAGGACCGTGAAATTGTCTCCGGTAACCAGACCCGCGTGAAAGTCGTGAAAAACAAAATGGCGCCTCCGTTCCGCGAAGTTCAATTCGACATCATGTATGGTGAAGGTATCTCCAAAACCGGTGAATTAATTGATATTGGCGTCACCACCAATCTCGTTGAGAAATCAGGTGCGTGGTACTCCTATGACGGACAGCGCATCGGTCAGGGGCGTGAAAATGCCAAACAATTCATGAAGGACAATCCTGAATTGGCCAAAAAACTCGAAGGTCAAATTCTTCAGCAAGCAGGTATCGTGGCAGACGCCATGTTGACTGGTCCTGAAAATGAAGACGAAAAGTCTGATGCTGCTCTTTCGGCAGAAGATGATGCTCCGGCACCAAAATCTAAAAAGTCCGCATAATTAAAAGTTTCCCTTCCACGGAAAAGCGGGGCAAAAGCCCCGTTTTTCTTGACGAAAACCTCCCGAAACAATATGGTCACTCCACTCATACACACGTAAAAACAGGGAATAAATATGACCAAAAGATCACAAAATACTGGCATCATGACAATCTTCACATTGGCCCGACTAGCTTCAGCAGGAAATCCTGAACTATTTCCGGTAATGATGGTCCACTTCCTGCAGACCAGTTCATCACAACCTCTGAACGGACCTGAGCGCAAACAAGAATTAAATCCCGGAAAACTGGGCAAACATAGTGGACGCCACATCTAAAAGAACCGCGGCAGATAATTGAAACCGTACGAAAACGAACTATACAATATCTGAAACAAGAGACCGAGAACCATGGCCCTGACGACGATATCCATTCGCGGAGCGCGCGAACACAATCTGAAGAACGTCAATCTCGACATCCCGCGCGATAAGCTGGTTGTCGTCACAGGCCTATCAGGGTCAGGAAAATCATCCCTCGCCTTTGACACCATCTATGCCGAAGGCCAGCGCCGCTACGTCGAAAGCCTGTCAGCTTATGCCCGCCAATTCTTGGAAATGATGCAAAAACCGGACGTGGACTCTATCGAAGGTCTCTCCCCTGCTATTTCCATCGAGCAAAAAACCACAAGCCGCAACCCGCGCTCAACGGTCGGAACAGTAACAGAGATCTACGACTATATGCGTCTCCTCTGGGCGCGCGTCGGCGTCCCCTACTCTCCAGCCACAGGAAAACCAATCGAGAGTCAGACAGTCTCCCAAATGGTGGATCGCATCATCGCGATGGGCGAAGGCACAAAACTTTATATCCTCGCCCCAATCGTGCGTGGTCGCAAAGGTGAATACAAAAAGGAACTTAAAGAACTTCAGGCCAAAGGCTTTCAACGTGTCAAAATTGACGGCACACTCTATGAAATCGCCGAAGCTCCGAACCTTGATAAAAAATTTAAGCACGACATCGCAGTCGTCGTGGACCGTGTTGTCATCCGTGAAGACAGCGCAGCACGCCTCGCAGACTCGGTTGAAACAGCCCTCAAACTTGCAGAAGGCCTTTTGATTGTCGAAGACGCGACAACAGGCGAAGAAACACTCTATTCAGAGAAATTCGCCTGCCCTGTTTCGGGATTTACAATCCCCGAGATCGAACCGCGCCTGTTCTCGTTCAACTCACCGCACGGAGCTTGCCCCGAATGCGACGGCTTGGGCCTAACCCTTTACATGGACCCTGCCCTCGTTGTGCCTGACGAAAACAAAACCATCGCAGACGGCGCCGTCGAACCATGGTCCAAAAGCTTTGCCAAATATTATATCGGCGCGATGGAGGATGTGTGCGCAGCCTATAAAGCCGACATCTTCACTCCGTGGAAAGACCTCCCCGAAAAAGCTAAGCAAGTCCTGCTTTACGGAAGCGAAGGCAAAGAAATTACCTTTAATTACGGCGAAGGCAAAAACGCCTATCAGCAAAAACGCACCTTTGAGGGCGTCATCCCAAACCTCGAGCGCCGCTTTAAAGAAACTGAAAGCCAAAGCATGGTAGAGGAATACTCCAAATACCAAAGCAGCTCTCCCTGTACATCTTGTCATGGCGCACGCTTGAAGCCCGAAGCCCTCGCCGTTAAAATCGCCAAACGCGACATCTCAAGCGCAACAGCCTTTTCCATTGCCGAAGCCCATGACTGGTTTGCAGGTCTCCCGAAAAGCCTCACCCGCCAGCAAAACGATATTGCCTCACGTATTTTGAAAGAAATCAACGAGCGCCTAAAATTCCTGATGAATGTCGGCCTTGATTACCTCTCTCTTGACCGTGCCTCGGGCACGCTATCAGGAGGTGAAAGCCAACGTATCCGCTTGGCCTCTCAAATCGGCTCAGGCCTAACGGGCGTTCTTTATGTTCTCGATGAACCGTCCATCGGCCTCCACCAACGTGACAACAACCGCCTTCTTGAAACGCTTACACACTTGCGCGACATCGGCAACACAGTGCTGGTTGTCGAACATGATGAAGACGCCATCCGCGCAGCCGACTATCTGATTGATATGGGCCCGGGCGCAGGTATTCACGGCGGGCAAGTCATCGCCGAAGGCACGCCTGAAAAAGTCTTTGCCTGTGAAGAAAGCATCACTGCCCAATATATGAGCGGAAAACGCGAAATCGAAGTCCCGAAAGATCGCCGCTTGGGGAAAATGCGCGGCAAAAAACAGGAACTTCTGAAACTGGTTGGCGCTACCGGCAACAATTTGAAAAACGTGTCGGCTGAAATCCCTCTTGGAACTTTCACCTGCGTGACAGGCGTTTCAGGAAGCGGAAAATCCACCCTTATTCTTGATACACTCTTTAAGGCCGTATCAAAGAAACTGATGAAGACCAACGACATCCCCTCGCCTTACGCGTCTATGTCAGGCACAGAATATCTGGACAAGGTGATTGATATTGACCAATCCCCTATCGGGCGCACACCGCGGTCAAACCCCGCCACATATACAGGATGCTTCACCCCCATCAGAGAATGGTTTGCGGGACTCCCCGAGGCCAAAGCACGCGGATATAACCCCGGACGTTTCTCGTTCAACGTTAAAGGTGGACGCTGCGAAGCCTGCCAAGGGGACGGCGTCATCAAAATTGAAATGCACTTCCTGCCCGATGTCTATGTGACCTGTGAAGAGTGCAAAGGCAAACGCTATAACCGCGAAACACTCGATGTAAAATACAAAGGCAAATCAATCAGCGATGTTCTGGATATGTCGATTGAAGAATCCTGCGAATTTTTCAAAGCCATTCCCGCCATCCGCAATAAACTGGAAACATTGCATCAGGTCGGCCTCGACTATATTAAAGTCGGACAACCCGCAACAACCCTGTCAGGCGGTGAAGCGCAACGCGTAAAACTGGCGAAAGAACTTTCAAAACGCGCAACAGGCCAAACACTCTACATCTTGGATGAACCGACCACAGGTCTCCACTTCGAAGACGTCCGCAAACTTCTGGAAGTTTTGCATCGCCTCGTTGATACAGGCAACACCGTCCTTGTGATCGAACATAATCTGGATGTCATTAAAACGGCAGACTGGATTATTGACATCGGCCCTGAAGGTGGATCAGGCGGCGGTCAAATCATGGCGACAGGAACACCTGAAGATATCGCCAAAGCCAAAGGCAGCTACACTGGGGAATATCTTGGCCCGCTGCTCAAACGCAAATCGACATCAAAGAAGAAAACCGCCTAGAACTTAGTAGAGCGTTGTCGGCCATTTATAATCCATCGACAACGGCAGATCGAACGTGCGCTCGATAATATATTGGGCAACCTTATCGACATGGAAATAATCATGAACACGCTCACAGCCCGTACGGGCAATTTTGACGCGCTCATCATCATGCGCGAGATAATATCTGATTTTATCGAGCAACTCCTCTTTCTCTTTGAAAGAAATAAAGCTGTCATTCCCCAAAACGTCCTCGAATTGCGGACCTTCAGGAATAAAGGCCAAAACGCCTGACCCCATATACTGGCTCATACGCCCCGACGCATACAGATAGTAATCTTCTGTCTTGTTCATACACAGTCCCATCTTGGACCGTCCCAATAAGTCATAGAAATCCGCACCAAACACCAGATCGGAATTAATCCCCGCCCCACCGATATGAAGCTTCATCCCGTCGCTGTGATCGACCAGATATTTCGCAAGAATAGCCCTGTGGTCATGCTGGTCACGCAGCACACTGCCCAAAAACAGAAAATCAACATCTGCCTGTGGGTTTTGATAGGCGCGTTCCGTCTCAAGCGCAGGATCAACCGGGTTAGGCATAAAGGAGACTTTGGTTTTCGGATGCGCAAAACGAGACAACGCATCCCCCGCAGTGGTAATAAAAATTGTATCCACATGACCGACACGCTGCATAATATCGCGGCTATTCTGCGCGGAATGAAGCGGATCAACATTGCGGTAGGTAATACGTACATCGGGATTGATCGCACGCATCTCTGCCAGAGTTTCATTCGGCACATTCTTGCAATGCCCCAACATCACCATATGCGGACGATAGGTCTTATACATCTCAAGAAGTTTCTCGTTCATCTTTTTAACGCCGAACTTCTGAGATCTGAAAATATTGGAATAACGCGCAACGTCGCGATCATTAAAGGCAACAACACTATGCCCCAAACGTGTCAGACCGTTCACCAGCTTTTGCGGTGTGAAATAATATTTAATCGGCCAGTCAAACCCCAGCCCGTATCCGACATAAAGAATTCTCATGTCCGCACTCTAGCAAGTCGGACAGATTTTAAAACAGCTATTTCGCAAATATCCACGCGACAGAGAAAACAACAGAAAGTAAGAGGGAAAGAGTGGTGCGGGTGGTCGGACTCGAACCGACACGTCCTTTCGAACACAAGATTTTGAGTCTAGCGCGTCTACCAATTTCACCACACCCGCACAACAAATATCGAGAAATACTCGGTAAACAGACGGTTCTTATAGCCGCCCTGCTCAGGTTAATCAAGCCCGAATTTCAAGAAAATATGTCTGCGCTGCATTGTCGCGAACCTATTGATATGACTGGAAATATCTACGAAGCGGCCTATAATCAGTCCCATTCCGGAACCTGAAGCAGGCTGGAAAAGGACTAGGAGAAGACCATGACCGACACACAAAACACAACCAATTCCAAATGTCCGCTGGCCTGCCTGTGCCGATTGTCAGACCTAATTCCTTTAAGAACTGCGGCTTTGGCCATTGCCCTGATCTCGCTTTTGTCGCTGGCCGCGGCCATCACCGCCCAATTTGGATTTGGATTAAAGCCCTGCCAGCTCTGCCTGTACCAACGCATCCCATTCAGCATTAATGTGATACTCGGTCTTCTCGGAGCAGTCCTTGTCGCACATACACGCGCTTTTATTGGCCTTTCCGGCCTGTCCTTTCTGGTAAACTCGGGCATAGCCTTCTATCACTCGGGTGTAGAACGCAAATGGTGGGCAGGCCTTGAAGGCTGCTCGACACCCGATATGTCCGGCAGTATCGAAGACCTCATGGCCCGCATTCAAAACACGGACGTCACACGATGTGATGAAATACCTTGGGAAATGTTCGGCCTCTCAATGGCCAATTATAACGTTTTGATGTGCCTCGGCCTTGGCCTCGCGTGCTTCGCGTACCTGTACCTTAAGCCAAAAGCATAAAAAAATATCTACGGAGAGACGGGCTCCTGCGTCATGACAACGCGAGTAAGATGATGTTTGCTCGCTAGCGGTAAAATATTGTCTGCTGCTACAGTTACATCCTTATATTTCTGCCCAGGCTTGACCAAATCCGGTGCAGAGCTGGATGTGATATGGACGCCTTCATTGTCTGGACCGCAAGACCGCCATCCCAAACACAAAATGCTTTCTTTTTTTTCTTGAGCCAATTGCTCCTCCCTTATTTCCGTATGAAACTGGCACATCTCATAAAAAAAATCAAAATCTAAAGAAATATATTGAATTATGACAATATATAATATATAATAACGGGAAAATTTATATACAAAAACTTATGCGGAATAACCAAGGGTAAGAGATAAATGTCACCAAGCAAGTCAACGCCTTCCAAACTTCAATTTAAAGGCAGCACAGCAGAAGACTTAAAAGTCGGCCAAATCGCCAATATGGATGGGGATATGTATTTTATCTTCAGAGCTATTGAAGAAGACACACACGAAGTCGAATTAAAAGCGCTACCGATTGTCAAAAGCACGATCATGACAGAGGACCGAGACAGATATCTGGACATATATCCGAGTGCGGCCACCCAGATCGGATTAAAATCGGATGCACGTACAAGATACGTTGTTGATCTTGATCCGGTATCATTCCCGAAAGATAAAGACTTTCCGTTTATTATACTCGCAACAGGTACAATCAGAGATAAAAACACAGGCCTTTTCAACGCGGTCATGCAATCAGCCAATGAGCGTTTCTTGAGAAAAGAATGCCCTGATCTTTATAAAGAGAGAGAAGAAGTCGCTACGCCAGTAAAAAGCAAAAAACCCAAATGGCAACGCGATTTGGAAAAACACGGAAAAGTCACAACACCGACAATATCAATTGATTCTGCAAAAGCTGCAGGCATCATGGACAACATAACAGCCAATCTCCTATCTCACGGAACATTGCCTGACGGATCGAAAATCGGAACCGTCCATGCAGCTCTTCTTTTGGCGACATCAGAGAAGAAAAGAGACCAAGCCGCCTTCATACATTTGTTCGAAACTGCAGCAGCCAATTCAAAAATACGCCTGTCGACATTATTCAACGAAGGCTACATCAATGAAAGCGAACCCGTAGATCAAATGAAAGAACTTGGCGTCACGACCCTCGGAAAAGCCTTTAAACTCATAAAAGACAAAGATCCTCTCGTCGACGAAATTTGGGATGAAGATAAAAAACATCTCATAACGTGCCCCGCAAATACCATGCGCCTAAAGATCAAGGAAGCAGAAAAGGCATTCCTTCAGACCTTTATTGTCAAATAACAATGTAAACTATAAGTCAAACCCGAGCACGAGCGATACGAGGGCGAAACATCCCACGTAAAACATGAAAAACATGACAGCTTCAACACCGCTGCGTTTCTTTGAAAAATTGAACATATCTTTGAGCATGGCTATTTCTAAGGCCTACAGCCCAAAATATGCAAGAAAAAAATGAAAGAAGCCGGAAGATTCCGGCTTCTCGTGGGGGAAAAATTTAAGTTCTACCGGTTTCTAGCTTTTTGACGGCATCGTGGTCAGTAACGCCACCGGAACCAGCCCCAAGATCAATGACATGGTAAAGGACAGATAGACGGCGATCCCGACTAACAAAATCGAGAATAAATCACCCGTCAATTTCCGCCCTGTCACAATCATTGAAGACAGAAGCAAAACAAAGCCAGTGCCGAGAAGGGTAAATGTTGACCCTCCGTCAAAGAAGCTTCCAACTTTATCAACCACACCGAAATGCCCTAAGACATATCCGAGCACAGTCGTAAAGCCTACCATCATGATAAGGCCGGTGATATAGAACCAGACAGCCTCCGTGACGGTATGAGTCTTCGTGACATCAAGCGATTTCAAAAATCCAAACATGACAACCTCCTTGTTCAATGTTGGCTACCCCGCGTTTATTGTTATATGGGGTCTTCCATCTCTACTGCTCAACCAACTCGGCATCCCAATAGAGAAAATCCATCCAGCTTTCATGAAGAAAATTGGGTGGAAATTTCCGTCCCCGATCCTGAAGTTCATATATCGACGGCTGTCTCGGCTCACGCATCGGGAACATGCCGATTTCTTTCGGCATATGAGATCCTTTGCGTTTATTACAGCATTGACAGGACGCAACGATATTCGTCCAGGATGTGCGTCCGCCACGTGACCGCGGGATCACATGGTCGAACGTCAACTCATCAGTTCTGAAATGAGCGGCGCAGTATTGGCACTGCCACCCGTCACGCAGAAAAACATTAAATCGTGTAAATGCAGGCGCACGGTTCATCGGCACATATTCTTTTAAGGCCAACACAGACGGGAGCTTCAATTCAGCTCCCGGAGAGCGCACAACGCGTGCATATTCAGAGACAACCACCACCGATTCACGAAAAATGGCCTTTACAGCTTCCTGCCAAGGCCACACAGATAACGGATAATAACTCAAAGGACGAAAATCGGCATTCAAAATCAGCGCCGGACACCTCTCTAAAGGCATCATCTGATCGGAAATATCTTCGATCAGACGATCAACAAAACCGCTGATCCGATCACTTGCTAGTGATACTCTTTCGGGCGTGTGCAACAGGTCCACAATCGTCTCCTTCTCTTTGATGGCTCAACTCGTGGCTGACCAGTAACAAGAGAATCTTGTGCGGACGCTTATTGCTTTTGTTCTTATGTGTCTCGTTCAAAGTCCTCATGATTCGGGCCTTTCACTCCATCTAATTCTATTATATTCGAAACGCACCGTACAGTGTACAAAATCGTTAAAATTTCGTTGACGCATCGCAATACACTATGGAAAAAATTATTTCAGTACATTTCATCAAATTTCAGGCACAATGTTGCCGTGCAAATGAATCGCCCCACCCAATCACAGCATCATCACACAGCCTACAGGACCAAAGCGTATGTCTGAATTCATGCAAACACCTCCGGATAAAAACAAGAACACCCGCGCGAATGAAACAGAATCCGAAAACGGCTTCGGTTTCAAAGGAACAGACACCTTCAACAATTCTGCCGACCGCCGCCGCCGCGGCGTGCATGAGAGCAAGTCCTCATTCCCTCTTCCTCTGGCCATTTTTCTGGCCGTACTGGCCATCGTTTTTGTTCTGAAAGAAAACAATATTCTGGATAAGGAAGCCACGGATACACTCGTCAAGGAAATCAAAACTCTGACAGAAATTCCATCCCAGAAATTAAACCCCGTCGAGCTATTACAACAAGCAGATCAACTTCCGCCGGAACCTATTCTCAAAGATGCTTGTTTGTGGAAGAAGAATTTCAATGCGGAGACAGACATCGAACAAATTCCGCCTACCGATTACATCCGTGATTTTTGGCCGAATAATCGCCCTCGCTCCGTCGAACCGACTGTAGATGGTCTGCGTCATGGCATCGGACATTATACATTTGCCGACGGGCAGATTTATGGAGACATCCCATGGAAGCATGGCGTAAAACACGGAACATTTTCTCTGTTCCGCGAAGACGGAACTCTCGATCAAGTTCTTTCATATAAAGACGGTCATCTCTACGGGGTTAACCAATGGTTTAGCCATTCAGGAACTGCAATAACATCATGGCTCTATATTGATGATGATACCTACTTCCCGACATTGGCCTGTGCAAAATATCTGTCTTATCAGGAAGAATACGGACACTAGAAAGGCCTTTATGTTCAAGCCTGTTCCACCCCATTTAAGAAAGCTGGTATTGATTGCCACAATCATGATTATGGCCTTTATTGCCTTTGCCATGATCATAGAAGTCAGCAAAGAAACATCAAAAGAAATAACCCAAGCTGAAACTGAAACAGATCCGGATTAATTTCTAGAGAAACTAATTATACGAGGACGCTTTTCAAGAATTCTCCGCCTTCGTGAATTCCTTTTTCATCAATGCTGTGAACCAGTCCGGGAGTCGTGTGCCCCGAAACTTCAAACCCTGCCTGACGCAAAGTCTCTGTCGCATGTAGCCACGCCCCGACAGGCACAACATTATCCATCTCCCCATGAACCAGATGAATAGGCATACGAGATATTTTAGGCTGACCAATCAGCCCTTCCCCGCCCAATAAAGCACCTGAGAACCCAAGCACACCGGCAATCGGCTCTTGACGCCTCGGAGCAACAAACAAACTCATCATAGTCCCTTGAGAAAATCCGACGAGTGCCACTTTCGAAGCCGGAATATTATATTCCGTCATTTGTTCGTCAATAAACTGGTTAAGAATTGCCGATGTTTTATCTGCCGCCGCCATCATTGCCAGAGGTGCCCAGCTTTGCAAAGAAAACCATTGATACCCGAATCCGATTTCACAGCCAAACGGCGCATCCGGAGAAATAAACAACGCATCCGGAATATCGCGTTCCCAGTATGGCGCAAGAGAGATCAGGTCCTCTCCGTTTGATCCGTACCCGTGTAACAAAATCACCAAAGATTTCGGCTTGCCGCCAGAATGAGGACCATGTTTATAAATATTCATATCTGAAGCTTTCTAACGCAATAAGATGTATCGTTGATTTAGAATCGTTGGGTCAACGACACTGACCCGAATATAGACGGATCATCCTGACCGTCAAACTCTTTTGTACGATAGACCAGAGTATAGGCAATCCGCGTATCGCCCAGTGTAAAAGCCAATCCTGCATTGGCATCCCCAACCAGAATTTTTTTATCAACATTATAGCTATCGCGGAAAGTATTCCCGTCGAGAAAAATATTACGCGCCATCACACGACCATTCACGCCACCGAATAAGTACCAGCTCCACCCTGCATCCGGCACATCGAAATATCCTGTCCCCGGTAAAGACGGAAACAAACGCGGCGGCGTATCCTGCACAACATGCTGGTTCGGACCAAACGTAACTGTCATCCCTGTTCCACCGTAGGTGTAGACATTCCCCAAAGCAAAACTCACACTCGGTTCAAACTGTAATCCATACCCTTTCCACGAAACCTCGCGCCATACAGGCCAACGTCTGTCCCATGACACAACAAGCCCCGGCTCAGTATGCAACTGATTATTCCACCCCATGGGCTTCGGAGACTCGGATACATATTTATGAATGAATTTTTGCGTATGCTCTGCACCGGACCAAGGCCCAACAATCCCCAACGTCAATCCGAACTGATCCACATGATCTTTATAAACATTTGCCAAACCGACAGTCCCATAAAGCCATCCGGCCCAAGGCCTGTCACCATATTGTTCGGACGCAATACGAATATCTTGTGGCGTGAATATTTTTTGTCCCATCGTAAACGATGTCAGAGTCGCGTTCCCGACGTCAAAACCCAACCACTTGTCTGCCACCATTTGAATGACGCGCGGTGTTCTGGCATCCACGTCAAAATAAGTGATTTGCGATCCGCTGGTATAAAATTTATCCCCACTACCGGCGAGCAAATCATTCTCATGCGCTAATGAGAGATAACTGCGCTCCTGATTCTTCAGGGCACTCGCCTGCGTAATGGCTTCAAGGTCATATTCAGGTTCTGCCGCAAAAGCGACAGAACTCGTGATAATCCCGATACTGGCTACCAACATAAATAAGCGCATCTTCAAATTCCCTTTGAGATAAATCTATCAGATGCCCGAAAAGTTCCAAAGACCAAATATTTCAATGAGATATTATGGTAGCCCCTTTCAAAACCACCCTGTCCCTAAAGAGGAACTGGACCAAATCGGGACAAATTAGCCCATTGAATTCCGAAAATCCGCATGATAGAAATGAGAATAATTATCAATTGCAAACAATATGTGGGTGTCATGATTGAAACAGCACTTATAATCTTCCGCGAAAGTCTGGAAGCATTTCTAATTATCGCAATAACCTTGGCCTACCTTGCCAAAACAGGACGCAAGCATCTCTCTCCGGCAATCTATGGCGGGATCGCCGTAGCTCTTGGACTATCCGTCTATCTCGGCATTATCATTGAAGACATCGCCGACAACTCGACAGTAGAGGGTAGTCTGGCCATGATTGCAGGCTTGTTGGTCGCAACAATGACCGTGCATGTCATGCGCACCTCCCATAAAATTTCGGGCGAGATTAAGCAAAAGATCGAAAAAGCTGCCGCTAAAACTCCACGAGCTGCCTACCTCGGAATTTTTCTCTTCACCGTGCTAATGGTTGCTCGGGAAGGAATGGAAACTGCTCTAATGCTGGGCACTATTGCCGAAGAAGAAAATGCATCCTCCCTCCTTATCGGCGGGGCTCTTGGCTTTATTGCAACTGGCCTGATCGGATCATTGTGGATCAAAAATGCCCAACTGATAAATCTGAAACTCTTCCTGCAAACCACAGGAATTTTTCTGGTTCTCTTTTCTGTCCATCTCTTTATCTACGGTATTCACGAACTTTCCGAAGCCAGTGCCTTGCCGTTTGTAGATAACTTTGAAGTCCATATGGCCACTGAAATTTTTGACGGCGACTCTCCATATGCCCAAGCCCTGCTTTATTCCATGGTACTTGTTCCTGTCGCATGGCTGTTTGGAACAATCATCAACCATAAATTTTTTAAGCCCCGTGCAGTTAATGCATAGTCTTGGCTAGCCTTTCTGAGTAAAATGGCGGGATGGATACCAAACCACCCCGCCTTTTTTTGACCCGCTTCGCACCCAGCCCGACAGGATACCTCCATATCGGCCACGCAGCTTCCCTTTTGGAAATATGGGACGACGCCGATAAAAACCCGGGGAATTTTTTACTTCGCATCGAAGATATTGACGGCACGCGCTGCCGCCCTGAATTTGAAACCTCAATTTATAAAGACCTAGAATGGCTGGGAATTCAGACAAGCCACCCCATTCGACGACAGTCAGACCATTTTTCAGACTATAAAAAAATCCTCGATAAACTCGAAAATGAAAATCTTATTTATCCGTGTTTTTGCACCCGAAAAGAAATCGAACAGGAAATCAAAAATGCTCCCTCAGCCCCACACGGCATAACAGGGCATATTTATCCCGGAACCTGCAAACATCTCTCAAAAACAGAACGCAACGAGAAAATCCAAAGCGGTCATCCCTACGCCCTCCGCCTCAATCTTGATGCCTGTTTAAAACAAATCACGGGAAAGACATTAAAATGGCATGACATATTGAAGGGTGAACAAGTTACAACTCCGGACCTCCTGCACAACACGCACGGAGACGTTGTATTAGCCAGAAAAGACACCCCTGCCAGCTATCATTTATGCGTTACACATGATGATGCCTTACAAAACATCTCACAGATCACGCGCGGGGACGACTTGTTCCAATCCACCCATATCCATCGTCTGCTACAGGAGATTTTGGGCTATGATACACCTCTTTACCATCATCACCCGCTCATGACCGATAAAACAGGCCGCAGATTTGCCAAAAGAGATAAAAGCCTGACGCTCAAAGATATTCGTCAAAAAGGTATATCTGCTGCGCAATTAAAAAACATGATTTTGCATAGCAATATAGACGAACTCCTGATATAAAGGGTGTCTAAATAAAACACTCTCAAAAAACTAAAAAATCTCATGTCTGCACATGCCCAAGCTACAGATAACCGTCAAACCCTAAAGCTCGTAATCGGAGCCATCGGGGTCGTTTACGGAGACATCGGTACCAGCCCTCTTTATGCCTTTAAGGAATCGTTCCTTGGCGCAAGATTTGCCGCAGATTTCTCGCACATTCTGGGAGTCCTCTCCCTGATCTTCTGGTCTGTTACAATTACCGTAACTCTTAAATATATTATGCTGATGATGCGCGCGGACAACAAAGGTGAAGGCGGAAGCCTCTCCCTTTTCGCACTAGCCAGCCGTTTCTCGCATGATACAAAATGGATTGCCGCCGCCGTCCCGATATTAGGGATCTTCGCCGCCGCACTCTTCTATGGCGACAGTATGATTACCCCGGCCATCTCGGTCATGAGTTCGGTCGAGGGCCTGCAAATCGCAGCCCCGCACCTGACGCCATATGTCTTGCCCATAACCATTCTCATTCTGGCCTTCTTGTTTTCGTTCCAGAAACTGGGAACAGGCAATGTCGGCATTCTCTTCGGACCTATCATGTGCGTCTGGTTTTTAACCCTGACGGTATTGGGGATTGTCAACATCTGGGATAACCCGTTTGTTCTGAAAGCAATCAACCCCTATTACGCTATCCAATTCTTTATGGAAGACAAGCTCTATGCCTTCCTAACATTAGGAAGCGTTGTTCTTGCGATGACAGGTGCAGAAGCCCTCTATGCCGATATGGGTCATTTCGGTAAAGGCCCGATCCGTATTGCTTGGGTATCTCTGGTTTTCCCGGCCTTGATGATTAACTATTTCGGACAAGGTGCCTTTATTCTCTCGACACCTGAAGGTCTTGAAAACCCATTCTTCCTAATGGCCCCAGAGTGGCTGAACTGGCCGCTGCTGATACTGGCAACCCTCGCCACCATCATTGCATCACAAGCCGTGATTTCCGGAGCATTCTCAGTCACCCAGCAAGCCATCCAGCTCGGGTACCTACCACGTATGTCCATCATTCACACATCGGATGACCAGATCGGGCAAATCTATATTCCGTTTATTAACTGGATGCTGATGTTCTTTGTGTTCCTGTTGGTGATTACCTTCCAATCTTCCAGCAAATTGGCTCATGCCTATGGCGTCGCTGTAACTGGTACGATGCTGATTGATACGCTGCTGCTCGGTGTGGTCATTTTCAAAATGTGGAGATGGAAAAAACCTCTGGCTATTGCAACTCTTGCGTCTCTGCTGTTGGTGGATACATCCTTCTTCTTGGCTACGGCAACTAAAATCGTCCATGGCGGATGGTTCCCGCTTCTTCTAGGAACAATCATCTTCATCCTTCTGACAACATGGAAGCGCGGTCGCCAATTAGTTCTACAAAAACTGCGCGCAGAATCCATGCCGGTTGATGTCTTCTTCCGCGACTATTGTGAAAACTTCACACGCGTCGCAGGCACAGCGATCTACATGTACAATTTAAACGACGGAATTCCTGCCCCGTTACTGCAAAACCTGAAACACAATAAAGTCCTGCATGAAACAAACTACTTCCTTCATGTTGTGATTGAAGAAAAATCGTATGTATCTGATGAAGAACGCATCAAAATCACAACATTGGGACAAGACATCCACCGCATTACTATCCGTTACGGATTTATGGATGAAATTAATGTCCCGAAGGAATTGGAAAAAGAACATGTTCACGGCGTAAAAATCGACCCGCAGAATGTGACCTACTTCATCGGTCGCGAGACCGTTATTCCGACCAGCATTCCGGGCATGGCTATCTGGAGAGAACATCTCTTCTCATGGATGACCAAAAACGCATCCTCTGCGGCGGATTACTATAATCTGCCAAGTAAACGCGTCATGGAAATCGGCAGCCGGATTGATATTTAGGGCGTGGCGCATCAAAGCCTGTACCTAATTCAGGGATTGGCGGTAAGGTGACAGGCATATTTGCAACACCGCCATAAACCTTACGTAAAGATTTTAGCAAAGCATTCCCGCGATCAGCTTGGTCGGCGATTTCACCACGAGGATCGAGACCAAGCCTGGCAAGCTCGGCAGCATTCCGCTTCCACGATCTAAGATTAAGCAAAACATCTTGATATAAGGATAGTGGAGAAATACGCCCTCCTCCGCAGTGGTCACAAACAACGGCCCCCATAAAATCTTTTGCAAATTCGCTCATTTGCAAATCGCGATTTGCAACAAGAAGAAACGTGAAGAACATAGATGGTTGCTGATATATCTGCGGACACCAATCAGGGTACACTCTCCCGAATGGCACAATTCTATCCTTGAGCATCAATGCATAAGCAGACATAGAATTACTTCTTCAAACTCCCTAAAACTCCCCTCAATAATTCACGGGCAATTTGACGTCCGACAGAAGACCCCACCGAACGTACAACTGATTTGAGCAAAGCTTCCCCGACACCTTGGCGATTAGAGGAAGAACTTTTCTTTTCCTTGGCTTTCGTTGCCTGAGACTGTGCCTCAGACGCATCCTGCGCGGCCTTTTCTGCCCGTTTATGAAGCATTTCATAAGCAGACTCGCGGTCAATAGATTGGGTATAAGCCCCGCCCACAGGACTATTCTGGAGATACGTTGCGATGACAGACGCATCTGCAGGCCCCAATCTGGATGAAGGAGGACGGATCAAAACACGTTGAACAATTCCCGGCTCACCTTTCTCACCCAACATCGACACCAAAGCCTCACCGACTTTTAATTCCTGAACAACGCTCTCGACATCCAAGTCAGGATTTTCACGGAACCCATCAACAACAGCCTTAATGTCCTTTTTCTGCGCAGGTGTATATGCCCGCAAGGCATGCTGTATCTTGTTGCCCAACTGCCCCAGAACGCTATCAGGAACATCAGACGGGTTCTGAGTCACAAAATAAACACCAACCCCTTTGGAACGGATCAAACGAACAACCTGTTCTATTTTCTCAAGCAAAGCCTTGGGCATATCATTAAATAACAAATGGGCCTCATCAAAAAACAGAACCAGCTTCGGTTTCTCGGGGTCTCCAACTTCAGGTAAATTCTCGAACAATTCGGATAGCAACCACAATAGGAAGGTTGCATAGAGTCTTGGGCTTTGGAACAATTCAACCGCATTCAAGATACTCACAAACCCACGCCCGTCATAAGAAGTGCGCATAAAATCTTGGAGATTAACAGCAGGCTCGCCAAAGAATTTCTCACCGCCTTGTTCTTCCAATCGCAATAAGGCGCGCTGGATCGCTGCAATAGATGCGCCCGCAACATTTCCATACTCTTTGGAAATATCAGCTGCATTTTCAGCA
>QKCR01000152.1 GCA_003245575.1 Alphaproteobacteria bacterium
CAATTGCTGCTCTGCAGGCGTTAATTTTAGGAATTGATAGCGTCCTTCTGGTAGGGCTGTGGGTAAAACGGCATACGATTCTAGCGTTTCGCGCGAGTTAACGCACAAGAGAACAGAGGCAATACCGCCGCTTTCTTTAGGAACGAGAACCGGTTTGTGATGATCGGCATGGAGGTGGCAAGCCGAAAACCAGTTACGAATAAATGGAGTTTGTTCGGATAGCCAGGTATCGAAATCGCTAGCACCAATAATCTCAATAGGTGTGAACGGAGCTTGTGTATCGGTTGAAAAATAGGCATCGAATTGTCGCATGGGGGCCTCGCAGAATGTTGTGATCGATAAGACACTATAAGGTTACATCAATCGCTGGTCAAAAGTTCGAGTAACTACCTAAATTAACCGCTAAGAAGCGTAGCGAGAGCGTCAAAGGTGTTGAAGATCAAGGGATTTTTTGGAAAATTTTGTAAATATTCGTCCAACCTCGATTCAATTTAATCCCATACGTCAATGACTGAATCGAGTAGAGCAGCCTCTCACAAGGCTGCCCTCTCACACCACCGTACGTGCGATGTCGCATACGGCGGTTTCAAACCGAGTTTTAACACGTGATCTGATCTCGACGAGACTAAGCAGTCCCGCACGCTTAAACCAGCGGTTGCTGAGTGCTTTATGTACGGTCGGGTGATAAGCGCGGCGCCACCATCCATCGTCTGAGAGCGCGTAGTTCCATGCAGCTTGCTTGGAGACCCCGCGACCTTTGACGAATGTCATGATGGAATACTTACGTTTGCGTTGCTTAATCCGATAGCATCGGAGTCGTCTCCGGATCCATGCATCTAGGCGTTTCCAGACAGAAGTAACATCGGCGATCCCAAAGTATTGGCACCAGCCTCTGATGAGTCTGTTTAGATCTGAAATGACCCAGAATATGCTTTTCCCGCGGTTGCGTTTCGTCTTCTTTCGGACTTTGTCCTTGAAAGACTTAACTGCCGCCTTGGTAATGCGTATGTCGGCCTTTTCGGGCTTTGATGCAAGTTTGAATCCGAGGAAGGAACGACCATCGATTTTACCGATAGCACTCTTCTCCTGATTCACAACCAGCTTGAGACGCTTTTCGATAAAGGCGGTGGTTTTGTCCATTATCTTCTTCGCTTTCGCTTCGGACTTCGCATAGATTTGGAAGTCGTCGGCGTAGCGTACGAAGTAATAGCCATGACCCTCGAACCATTTATCAAGTCTGTCGAGCATGACGTTTGACAACAGAGGTGAGAGGAGTCCCTGAACACAATTGACACTTTTGCGGCTCAAGTGGAATGATGTGTTTCACATTTATCTCCTCATTGATTGTGTCAACTTCTACTTCCTCAACTAAAAATTTCACTATATTCCTTTTTTCTCCAAATGTAAGAGTGTCTAAATTTTTGCTTAGATGGTTCGTAAAATCGTCTAACTTACTAATCACTGTGAGAAATTTTTTGGACTCAGCCCCTTGTTTTGTCAGATAGGAAATTTCTTCTGATAGCTGTTCAATTTTAGAACGAACCGCTTTGAGCTTACCTTCTATTTCAGTTTTTTCAACAATGCCGCTTTGAAACAGATCAATTAACCTGTCTCTTTCTCTTCTGTATCGAGCAATGTCTTGATTTTTTTCAGAAATTACTGCTTCATAGTCAGTTTTGCATGTTTTGAGTCGTCGTTGATATTCTTCTATAACTGTTTCTGGATTCAATAATAGTGTCTTGACTGAATCCCATACTAATCCATCTAGCGCCTCTGTCCTAACTGCATGGCCAGCGCAAACTCTTCCGCTAGGCCACCTATACCCATCTTGTCCCATGCAGCAATAATATAAACGTTTGTACGTACTACTTGACGCTGGTTTTCCGTATATGGCGTAACCGCAAGTTTTACAGCGGAGCAATCCGCTTAGCAAATATTCATATTTTTTGTTGTTTCTAGGTGAAAATTTTATATTCTCTTTTAGGCGCAGCTGAGCCATCTCAAATATATTTTCGTCGATTATTGCTGGAACAGGGATATATATCCACTCGTCTTTAGGTCTGTCTCTTGAACTGGTGAATTCCTTTACAAACGGATTTTTGCTTTCAATTGCTAACTTGGTTTTTTTATTGCTTCTTACTCGTTTTGTTTTCCTAAACGCGGCTGTACCTTTATATGCAGGATTTCTTAGCATCCCCCATATTACTGAACGTTCCCAAAAAGTCTTTCCGGTACGAGTGGTATAAGCTTGTTTAGTAAAGTATTTTGCAATTTCGCCTATGCTATAATTCTTCGTGCAGTATAGTGCGTATGCCTCTTTTACTATTTTAGCTTCTTCTGGGTATATGGTATATGTAGCGTCCTGCGTCTCTGTTGCTTTTTTGTAGTAGTAGCCGTAGGGAGCGCCTCCTAATACGTTTACTTTTCCCCGTTTTGCAGCATAGAGTTTACCTCTTCGTGAACGTTCCAATATTTTTTCACGCTCGTATTCCGCCACAACCCCTTGGATTTGTAATAACATTTGATCTTCAGGCGTATCACCAATTTGTCGATTTACAAAAGAAAATTCAACGCCTAATCGTTTCATTTCTTCAATAAGCAACATTTGGTGCGCACTTTTTCTCGACAATCTATCAGGACTGAGCACATGGACTTTTGTTACTTCATCTGAAAATGCTTTATCGCGCAGACGATCTAACCCGGGACGTTCTAAATAAGCACCACTTACTCCGTCATCAATAAAATGCAAATCAGGGTCAATTTTTTCACCGATAGAATTGGCATAATCGATGATGGTCTCAATTTGAGATTCTATCGTTTTTTCCTGAGCTTGCTTTTCACTTGATACTCGCGCATACAGACCTATTTTCACTAGTTTTAGGTTTGACATCACCATCTCCATTTCCCCTTAGTTCGACTTTTTCAGCGGGCAATACAATTTCGTAGGCAGATTGGAGTCGCTCTTCGCGCCCGAATCGGTAGACACTTTTGGTGGTAAGACGCCATTTGGGTTCTCTTTTTCGCACGAGTCAACTTCCCTGGTTTTTTTAGTTTCTAGAGGCACACCCCAGCGATAGACCGCAAACCGGCGGCCATTTGAGTATATGGGGTGTTTATTTAGGGATATGATACGATTTAAGCGAATTGTGTCAATTGTGTACGAGGCTTCAGAGGAGATCCCTGTGGGGTACCCTTTTCTGTCCTCTGGCATCCGCCATCTTTCAAGACACCGGCACGAAGATATCGCCCGATAAGTTTAAGGAGCTTCTTATCGCGGATCATTGACCCCAGTCTGCCCATGAGCAAGTCATGGTTGACCGTATCGAAGAACTTCGACAGATCGATATCTACGACGTATTTTCGTCCTTGTTCGATATATGTGCGTGAACGCCGGATGGCATCGTGCGCGGATCGTTTTGGACGAAAGCCGTAGCTTGCATCTGAGAAAGTTGGATCGAAGATGGGCTGGAGGATCTGAGTGATTGCCTGCTGCACTGTTCTGTCCTCGACGGTTGGGATACCCAGTTGACGGACGCCTTTGCCATTTGGCTTTGGAATCTCAACGGGTCTCACCGGAAGAGGGCGGAAGTGCCCAGAGACAAGACGCTCATGAAGCGCCAGCAGATTCGCGTCAAGGTTTTCCTTGTACTCGCGGATCGATACTTTATCGATACCCGGCGCGCCTTTATTTCGCGCAACTTGCGCGAAAGCACGCTTAAGGTTGGGCAGGGCAATAACCCTGTCCATAAGATCATATGCCAAGACAGACTGGACGTTCGCCGCCCATAGTTTGGATGGACGAGACACAGGCATGGCGTGACCGGAACCGCCGGTATTACTTCCGCTTATGCTGACAGGTTCTGTCATTCTCTCTCTCCAACTATAGGGGACAAGACGAGGTCGTCTTGCAAGGTTGATTCCGGCCTTCCCCGCAAAGTGGTTTCCCACCCGCAGGTACTATGCCTTATGCTGACTTCTCCGTCGCAATTTGTGCACATCTCTGTGGACATAGCTGCCTCCATGCAGCAA
>QKCR01000155.1 GCA_003245575.1 Alphaproteobacteria bacterium
TATATTTATCAGAACCGTCCTACAACATCATCCGAGGAAAACGGCTCTAAGCTATTTGATTCATCAGTATTAACACATGAGACGAAAGAGTTTGTTGATGCTCTTTTACCGGTACAACAAAAAGCGCTCTATGTGCTGATAACAAGTGATAACCCGCAGAGCGAATTAGAAAGAATTGCTGAGGAAGAACTTACAATGCCACAGCTCCTCTTAGATGATATTAATGATCTGGCATTGCAGTTAATGGGAGACATTATTGTTGATGCTGCAGATCAGAAACCCCATATTTTGGATGAATATATTGATTTACTCAAACAATCTGTCGCGTAGGAGAGAAAATAAATGTCGTCTGTAAAGATCAGCCGCCGTGAGTCAGGCGCTCTTATGAACTCATTAACCGCAGGAGTGGTGCCCAGAATCGGTCTGCGACACATAGCTGTTGGCAGACAAAATGAAGTAAATGCCTTTTTACATGACCTTGCGACCATTGAAGACGGTGGAGCATCTTTCCGCTTGGTTTCTGGACAATACGGCAGCGGAAAAAGCTTTTTGCTGCAAATGATTCGTAATAATGCAATGGAACGGAATTTTGTAGTAGCCGATGCAGATTTGTCCCCCGAGCGCCGTCTTACCGGAACAAAGGGCCAAGGGATTGCCACCTATCGTGAGCTTATGCAGCACCTCTCAACGCTCACAAGACCGGAAGGCAGTGCGCTTGAATCTATTCTACAAAAGTGGATCAGCTCTTTACAGTCCAGCATAACAAAAGCAAGAGGGTTTCGTCCGGGTGACCCAGAAATTGTTGATGCTGTCAGCGGTGAAATAAGCGAAGTCTTGATCGATCTGTCTGAAATGACATACGGTTTTGCGTTTTCGTCTGTTATTGAGGCTTACTGGCGAGGAATGAAAACTGGGGATGAAAATTTGAAGCAGGCTTCGTTGCGATGGCTTCGCGGAGAATTTACTACAAAAACCGAAGCCCGTAAGTATCTTTCGGTGGATTGCATCATAGATGACCAAAGCTGGTATGAATTTTTTAAGTTATTTGCTGTTTTTGTAGCCAAGACTGGATATAAAGGTCTGTTGTTGTTTGTGGATGAAGGCGTGAATCTTTACAAAATTACACGCAAACAAACCAGAGATAGTAACTACGAGAAAATATTAACTATTTTTAATGATACCATGCAGGGAAAAGCGCAATATATTGGTGTTTTTCTTAGCGGGACACCTCAGTTTATTTACGATGAACGCAGAGGCCTTTTTAACTATGAAGCACTGCGCTCACGTCTTGCTGATAATCGTTTTGGTGCACAGGGTTTTGTAGATTATACAAGTCCTGTAATTAAGCTCGATCAACTCTCTGTCGAAGAGATTTACGTATTGTTACAACGGCTTTGTGAGCTTCATGGTGCGCACTATTCTTACTCGTGCCTTTTTGGAGAAACAGAACTCACTGCCTTTATTAGCACTGTAGTTGCACGTTTGGGTGCGGATCAATTGTTGACTCCACGTGAAATTACTAGAGATTTTTTGGGTCTTTTGAATATTCTACATCAAAATCCCGATCTGACTTTTGATATGCTGATAGCAGAAAAAGGATTCTCGGTAAAGAGTGCGGAACTAAACCCTGAAGAAGTATCCGAAAAAGAGGATGACCTCTTCGCCGAGTTTGATATATGAGCCAGACTGCTTTTGAGCGCTATGCGCCATTTATACAGGAATATATTTATCGAAAACAGTGGACAGATCTGCGTGAGGTTCAGATAGAGGCTTGTGAAGCGATTCTGGACACAGATGATCATGTTATCATCGCTTCGGCAACTGCTTCTGGCAAAACAGAAGCGGCCTTTTTTCCCATATTAACCTCCCTCTATCAAAATCATCCGGATACAATTGGCGTTATGTATATTGGACCACTGAAAGCGCTGATTAACGACCAATTTGAAAGACTTAGCGGACTGCTTGAAGAAAGCTATATCCCTGTCTGGCCTTGGCATGGGGATGTATCGCAATCGGTTAAAAAACGTGCGCTAAAAGAAGCACAGGGAGTGCTCCAAATTACACCTGAATCACTGGAAGCATTGTTGATGCTGCATCCCGTTGATGCAACGCGATTGTTCTCTGATTTGCGGTTTATAATCATCGATGAAATTCATGCGCTTATGGGAACAGATCGTGGTCTCCAAGTACTTTGTCTCTTATCACGGTTAGAAAAAGTTGCAAACTGCAAACCTAGACGTATTGGACTTTCCGCAACGCTGAATGACTACGAACCGGCCATGCAATTTTTAGCAGCAGGAAGCAAACGAAAAGTATGTGCAGTGGGTATCAAGTACCACAAACGGACGATTTCATTGTGCGCCGAAAGTTTTGTCCTACCCACTGATCAAAAAGAAGTTGAAAAAGTTATTCAGGAATATAATGATTTTCTCTATGAAAACTGCCATAGTAAGAAGTGCCTGATTTTTACTAATAGTAGAAGTGCCGCAGAAAAAACTATTGCTGATATGAAAGAAATTGCGCTGAAGAAGAATGAGAGAGATGTATTTTATGTCCACCACGGCAGTGTTTCAGCCTCACTGCGGCACGAAGCGGAATCTGCTTTGAGGGACAACAATGGACCTACCGTTGCAGCTGCCACACTGACATTGGAACTGGGCATAGATATTGGCGACCTAGATTCAACTATACAAATTGGCGCACCCTATTCCTGCGCAAGTTTTGTGCAGCGTCTTGGGCGATCCGGAAGACGCAGCGGAAAATCGCAAATGATGTTTCTTGACGTATATAAGCCATCAGACAGAAACCCTTTTGAGCAAATGCCTTGGGAATTATTGCGTGCCATTGCAATCATTCAACTTTATCTTGAAGAGCGCTGGGTAGAACCATTTGAGCTTAAGGCTAAACCGTTCAGTCTGTTGGCGCATCAAACGCTCAGCACTTTAATGACATTTGGTGAACTCAGTCCCTCTGAATTGGCAAGGAATGTCTTGATGCTTCCCGCATTCTATAGTACAGTCAGTCAAGAGGAATATCGAGAACTACTTCGGCACATGCTAGCAAATGACTATTTGCAGCGTCTTGAGGACGGAAACATCATCGTTGGCTTGAAAGGCGAAAGGATTGCAAATCACTATTCTTTCTATGCGGTATTTCAAGATGAGAAAGCTTATCATGTGCACAGTCAAGATGGTGAAATCGGTACATTGGACAATTGTCCAATTGTAGATGAAGTCTTCATTTTGGCTGGTCGAACATGGAAGGTACGCGATGTTGATGAGGAACATAAAATCATATATGTTAACCCTGTAAAAAACAACCGCATACCACGTTGGAACGGTTCTAGAGGCCTTATCCATACAAAAATTATCCAGAGAATTAGGCAAATTTTGATGGAGGATATTCAATACAGTTATTTGCAACCAAAAGCATTACAGGTCATTGATGATGCCCGCTTTATTGCCAGAGAAGCAGGGATACTGCAAAAAAGTATTATTCCCTATGCTGAGCGATCATTTTACTTGTGTCCATGGGTAGGGAGTAAAACATTACAGACAATTAAGAATCTGCTGGCATGCAGTCTAAAAGATTCGCTCCAAATTTATTCTGTTTTTGGAGGACATCATTATTTGCAGATAACAAGTGACCTGTCTGTTGCTGAGTTTACTGATAAGCTGTCCAAGCTTCAAATCAACTTCAATGACCCCGATATGGTACTACCCAAAAATCAAGTACCAAGGGTTGATAAATATGATAAGATGGTTCCTGATGAACTATTGCGAACGGCGTTTCTTTATAATGAATTGGACGTGAAAGCGGCCGTTGAGGTACTGAAAGGACTATAGTAATAGAGCGAAGTACAAACGTATCTCACTCTATATTATTCCTCGTTCACTTGGCATAATGTTGATTGTTTCTATCTTTCCTTATGTTTAGCCCCCTTCTAACCGGTCATTTTATGCCAAACTTCTT
>QKCR01000160.1 GCA_003245575.1 Alphaproteobacteria bacterium
CTGCTTTTTGACTGCGTCGCTGCTCTCCTTGCCTAGGTTTACTAGACGTCGTCGCTGGCTCCTTGTCACAAAACAAATTGCTTTGACAATTTTTAAATATTTCTAAAAAACTATCGGGAATTTTCCTATCTGCTTTTTATTTCGATTGCAAGTCTCTCTTTTTTTCTTTATACATAACATAAATTTGCAAAAGCATTCCAAAAAAATATCTAGGAGATAATAAATGTTTGATTTCGACGCGGCAGCTGGTGGTGATGATCCTCATAAAGACAATCCGATGGGGGATGAAACAGTTCCTATCCATGCAGAAGGACCGATTTATGGAGGAGCGAACAAGCCAGCATCGTTTCTGGCTGTCTATGATGAGTCCTTAGCAGAACGCGCTATTTCAGCGTTTGCAGGTAATGCTGTTACACCGGATACTACTTATTCACGTCATATTCTGGATTGTGGACATTTTGATGTTCCGCCAGAACATATGGGCGGTACAATTCGCTCTCAAGACCATTCTTTGCCAGCTGGATTTAATCCGTATACTGACTGTATCCCGGGAGCTAAATAAGGATAAGTTTGCATTCCGGCTCGTAAGTTTGTTAGACTTCCCGTGTAACGTAAATATGCATGAATGAGTATAAATGTTTGATCTCGGAACACTAGGATTTACAAGGCCATCCCGTGAAAGGGCATGGCCTTTTTTATCAAATTTGCTGCGGGTAAATGCAGCAAATGATTCGCAGAAAATCGAGGCACAGGATGGCCGATTGGTATTTTCGTCTATTATGATGCCTGACGGTCGAAAGGGGCTGTATTTTCCGGCGGTCTTTCAGTCGGATATGCATCTGGGAACACACGGAACACGGGCCAAGCGCCTGTGTTTGTTTTATGATCTGGTACAAACTGACCAGCTCAAGCTTGTCGGCGATATTATCGGCGGCACGGAAATGACAGAAAAAAAGAATTTCAGGTTTGGCGGAAAGTGGCATAAGCAGGTTCTGGGTCATTTTTTAAGAAAAGCAGCTTCGGGAACCGATGTAACCTTTATTCCGGGAAATCATGATGAAATCCCTCGCGGTAAAAAAATCAAGGCTGCTGACGGACAGAATAAATGGCACAGAAAATTGACCGGAAAATCAATGCTCGGGGTCTGTGTTCAACATGAAGACCTGTATACCGATCCCAAAGGGCGTCAGTTTCGCGTTCTGCACGGGGATAAATTCGATAACTTTAGCGGATTTTGGTACAAGGTCGGTGATTGGTTTATTACCCAGCTCCAGAATCTGGATCGCGCGGTACAGACAAAATTCCCGTCCATGCGTGAACACTCAATTGCGGCTATGGTTAAACGGGCCTTTAAAACGGTGATTATGCCATTTATGGCTGTCAAACAATCAGTTTTGAAGTACGCGAACAGGATTAAAGCGGATGGAGTCATATATGGGCATTCGCATATCTCGGGTTTTCAGACATCTATGAATGGCAGCATCGCCATGAATGACGGATGCTGTACTGAACATGTTCAGGCATTGGTGCATGATAAAAATGGCGTATGGGCTGTTTTGACGATGTACGCGGACAGATTTGATGTCGAGCAGGAGGACGGACAACGCTATGAAAAGACGTTCGATCAACTGGGTTTGACAGAATCTGTTGAAAAAGGCCCGACTTTGTATCGGGACGGCGCGCGTGCCAATGTCGGGCGGCTGCTTCGTTTGATTGCCCGTACGTGGCCATCTAAATCCCGCTCGAGCGCGCTTGAGGAAATGCACCAGATTTTCAAGACAAGCGCTGTAAAGGGTGCTGATGTTTCCCCTCATTCCCCGCCATCCTCTTTTGCGGCTGATTTTAATGGGACAGATATTGTTGATTTTGATGCCGAGCGCGTTTCCCGATTGCGTGCCGAGTTTCTTCAAATGCCTATCAAACGTAAGCCTTTGGAGAATATGGTTCCATCAAGTTTGGTGTTTGCCGATAAAATAAAGCTTGAAGCCTGAGAAAGGCTTTGCTAGAACGCCCTCGGAAGATCGGCTCGGGCGAAAATATCGCCAACCCGGTCAGGGCCGAAAGGCAGCAGCCGCAACGAATTCTTTTCGGGTCGTGTCCGGTCTTCCACTTTTTCTCTTCATTTCAGAAAATAATCCCGAATTTTGTGAATCCTGCCTTGTTTTAGGTTGAAGGGGCTTCCGACTCTCTCTAGAGTCCATTTCATGTCAGAAAATCAAGAGAATCAAGCCTATCGTGTGCTTGCCCGTAAATATCGTCCGCAGAACTTTGACCAGTTGATCGGTCAGGATGCGTTGGTGCGGACATTGACCAATGCTATCCAGTCAGGGCGCGTGGCTCATGCCTTTATGCTGACGGGTGTACGCGGTGTAGGAAAAACCACTACGGCGCGGATTATAGCCAAAGCGCTGAACTATGTCGGTCCTGATGGAACGTCCGGTCCGACAACAGGTCCAACGGATGATTGTGAGATTTGCCGTGCGATTTCCGAAGATCGTCATCCGGATATTATGGAGATGGATGCTGCATCCCGTACAGGTGTGAATGATATTCGCGAGATTCTCGACGGGGTGCGTTATGCGCCAACATCTGCGCGGTATAAAGTCTATATTATCGATGAAGTGCACATGCTTTCGACCAGCGCGTTTAATGCGCTTCTGAAAACTCTGGAAGAGCCACCGCCACACGTGAAGTTTATTTTTGCGACGACTGAGATCCGCAAAGTCCCTGTGACTGTGCTGTCTCGTTGTCAACGCTTTGATTTGCGCCGTGTTGATGCTGCAACATTGCTGCAGCATTACAAAAATGTGTGCGCCAAGGAAAATGTGCAGGCCGAAGATGAGGCTACTGCCATGATTGCCCGTGCGGCTGACGGGTCTGTGCGGGACGGATTGTCTATCCTCGATCAGGCTATGGCTTTGAGTGAAGGGTCTATTACTGTCGATCAGGTTCGTTCTATGCTGGGCCTTGCTGATCGCGCACGTTTGCTGGATTTGATGGAAGCGGTTCTCGGTGGGCAAGGCGATGTGGCTATGACGGTTATGGCGGACCTTTACCGCGCCGGAGCAGACCCGCAGACTGTTTTACAGGATTTGCTGGATATTACCCATTTGATGAGCAAGTTCCTGACGATCAAGGCGCCGCCGTCAACGGTTGAGCCGAATATGGCGGACACAGAGCGCAATCGTGCGGCAGATATGGCTGCGAAAACAGGTGTTCCTGCCTTGACGCGCGTTTGGCAGATTTTGCTCAAAGGCTTGAACGAAATACAACATTCTCCGAATCCTCAGGCGACGGCAGAGATGGTGATTATCCGCTTGATTTATGCTGCGGATTTGCCTGACCCCGCGACTGTTCTTAAGCAACTTAAAGACGGGACGATTGTCTCGGGCGGTGGCGGGGCGCGGGCTTCTGCTGCAGGAGGTAGTGGCGGGGCTACGGCTTCCGTGACCTCTATTTCTAGTGGCGGTGGTGCAAAAATTGCTGCACAACCTGTTGCGGCTTCCCAGCCTGTTGCCGTTGCCAACTCTAACCTTGAAACACTTTCAGATGTTGTCGGTTTGTTAGAGCAAAACGGAGCCATGGTACTGGCGTCTAACGTAGTTTACGGCGTTGAATTGGTGAAGCTTGAGGCGGGACGTCTTGAATATCACCCGACTCCCGATGCCGATCCGAAACTGGCGCAGGAATTGGGCAAGAAACTCACGCAGCTTACGGGGCAGCGCTGGTTAGTGTCCGTGTCCATGAGGCAGGGGCAGCCGACTTTGGCGCGCCAGCATGAGATGGCGGTAGAGGCCGAGCGTCAAACAGCCATGGCAGACCCTGTTGTCGCCCGTATTTTATCGGTTTTTCCCGGTGCAGAAGTTTTATCTATTAAAAAAGAGGATGTATAATCATGTTTAATATGCAGCAAATGATGCAAAAAGCGCAGTCAATGCAAAAGAAAATGGCAGAGCTTCAGGAACGCGTTGGCGAAATGGAAGTTTCAGGCCAATCCGGTGGCGGGTTGGTTTCTGTCACGATGACTTGTAAGGGGCAAATGAAAGCATTGACCATTGATCCGTCGATTATCTCTGTTGATGACAAGGAAATGATGGAGGATCTGATTAAGGCCGCTTGCAATGATGCGCGCAGCAAAGCTGATCAGAAAATGGCGGACGAGACACAAAAAGCCATGGCTGATATGGGCTTGCCTCCAGGGCTTATGGGCGGCGGGATGCCGTTTTAAGGCATCGGTATGTCTGGTAAATCAAATAAATTGCGTATTATGACATGGAATATTAATTCGGTGCGGTTGCGTGCGGAGTTGGTGTTGAAGGCTGCTGCAGAGATGCGGGCTGATGTCATTTGTTTGCAGGAAACCAAAACACCTGACGAATTTTTCCCTCATGATGTTTTTGAGGCGGCAGGTTTTAAATACCGCCATATCAGCGGTATGAAATCCTATAACGGCGTTGCCATTCTATCCAAAGTTCCTTTCGATAAAGTCGGAATTCATCACCGTGTCGGGCGTGAAGATTGTCGTCACATCATGGTGCAAATCGGTGGTATGGATTTGCATGATCTTTATATTCCTGCGGGCGGTGATATTCCTGACCGTGACCAGAATGAGAAGTTCGGGCATAAGCTCGATTTTGTTGACGAGCTAAAGACATGGTTTGGTGCGCAGTATAAAATGACTGATCGCGTCATGGTCGTCGGGGATTTTAACATTGCGCCGTTCGAGCATGATGTATGGTCACATAAGCAGCTTTTAAGTGTTGTGTCGCATACGCCGATAGAAGTTGAGAAATTGACGGCATTTTCCAAGGCTTTGGATTGGGTGGATGTGGGCCGTCATTTCGTGCCGATGGACGAAAAACTTTATACGTGGTGGTCATACAGAAACCGCGACTGGAGGAAATCCAATCGCGGTCGCCGTCTTGATCATATCTGGGTTACGCCTTGCTTAACGGAGGCTCTCAAGTCCCATGACGTTCTAACCTCGGCACGGGACTGGGAAAAAACCAGTGATCATGTCCCCGTTACGGTTGAGATTGATCTGGCTGCTTGAGCTTTTATGCTGCGTTCAATCAACAGATAAGCGCCAATTCCACATACAGCTATGACAGCGGCATGAATCAATAAGCCGTTTCCTATGCCGTAATGGTCGGTCGCCCATCCTATGACTTGGCTCATCGGTATAAATCCCAGCGAGGTTGCTAATGATGCGGTCGAGAGGATTGTTGCCCGTTCACCTGAACCAGCCAGATTGTTGACTGCCTCTTGCGCGCGCGGCATGCCGAAGCCGAAGACAAATGCTTCGAATCCGAGACAGATCAATCCGAACCATGTGACATCCAGTCCTGCTATAACCAGAGAAAATATGAGGGCTGCCAGCAGGATATAGAGTGCCTTCCGACCGTAGAGGTTTGGCCAGATTTTATGCCCGATATGCCCGAAGACACCGCCTGAGACCATGACGAGGGAGATGATCCAGCCGTTCCATGACGTGTCCCACCCGAGTGCTAGTGTGTAGGCTTGAATGGACCACATGCAGATTTTGGTTGTCGCAAAAGCAAGGGTCATCAACATAATCAGGCCTGCGATTTCCTTGTGACCATGCATCACATATTTTATGGTACGCAAGATGTCCATTGCCGGATGACCTTCGACCGTTTTTTTGTGGCGCGGTGGCTCAATGAAGGCAAAGGCCAGTAACGCTCCAATGCAGCAAATTGTGGTTTCGACATAGAAAGGCAGGCTTGCATCTATCGTGTAGAGATAGCCTCCGATAATGGCGGCCCCCGCGCAGGCGTAGAGTTGAAGCGCGAAGCGGAACCCTTCACGTTTACGGAATTCATTTTCGCGGTTTGCCGCAAGGAGAGAGTCGTACAGCAGAGCCGAATTAGCGCCCGTCATCAGGGAAGAACCGATGCCAACAACGCCTTGTGCGGCGATGATTGTCCAGAATCCTATAGCATAGTACATGCTTAAGATTCCAAGGCCGAAGACGAGTGCGCCGAGGATCAGACATTTCTTACGACCCCATTGGTCAGCGAGCCAGCCTGTCGGAACATCCAGCAGAATCATGGAGGCGGCAAAGACTGATTCCCCGATCAGGAAGTCATGAAAACTTAGGCCCAAATGGTCTTGATAAAAGGGCATAAGGATGGGGAGGCAAAAAACCGAGTTAATGCAGAGTGTATAAAGATAGAGTAGTTTTATGTTGCGGTTGCAGAGTGTATTTTCCATTTTTTCACTTTAATTTATAAATATAGTTGTAACTTGTGCTCTCTTTATTGTCACCGTAGGTTTTCCTGCTGTAACCTTGAAACTCAAATCCCGCTTTCAAGATTGCTGATCGTGACGCTATATTGCCTTCACGATGCGAGACATGAATTTCTTTATACCCCGTTAAGGATTTGGCGTAGGTCAGGCAGTGCTTGTATCCCAGAGTTGTTAGGCCTTTGCTGCGATAGGCCGGAGACGTGTAGTTCATTCCGATTTCAAGGACATCTTTCGGCAACTTGTTGTGGCTAAAGATGCCAATAAGACCGACGAGTTCAGTACCTTTGAAATACCCAAAATGGCGGCTTATCGGGCTTGAAAGCCGTTTGATCCACTCTTTCTTCGGGCGCGCGCGGGCAGCTTCTTCGTTTTCGAGGAAGGCTTCCGGGTTTGTGCTGACCATCTCGATCCTGATGTGATGCAGCTTTTCCCAGTCGTCGGTGGTGAGTGCCCGTATGTTAAATTGGCTCATTTTTATTGCCTGTTAAATTTTGAGTTCATATCTGATGTCTTGTCCTGTGCTGCCGTCGCCGAACGTGACTTCTCCAGTTTCATAATAGGTGAAGCCAAAATTCTGGTTGGCTGCTTTTGAAGCTGCATTTTCTTCTCGGTGAGAGACGGTAATGCGGTTGATGCCTTCCTGTTCTTTTGCCCAATTGATGCGGGCTTCGTAAAACAGGCGAGACAAGCCGCGTCCACGGTAATCTTTCACGAGATAGCTCATGCCGAGGATTACTGTGTCTTCGCGGCTTTCTTTCCAGCGGAAGGCTCCTGTAATGCCGATATGCGTGTCTCCGTCAAAAAGGCCAAAGATTGCGCAATCCTTATTTGTCAGCATATCGCGCCAAAAAGCTTCGTCACGGGCGGCGCAGTTTGCTGCATTATCCAGAAAGTAGTTTGAAAATTCTGTGACGGCACGCAGGCGCATTTCGCGAAAAAGTTGCCAGTCATCCGACCCTAATTGTCGTATGTTATAATCGCTATCCATTTTAATATTTCCTGTTATCTAAAGTTTCGTTCGTATGTAATGACGTCCAGTTTTTCGCCTGTCAGATTGCTGGTATGTGCTTTTGGTTCTGTACCTGCGTAGTTCATGCCCAATCTTTCCATCAGGCTTTGGCTTCTGGTATTACCCTCGTAATAGCTAGCCTTGATCATTCTTGTGCCGATGGTTTCTTGTACAAAATTAAAAATGGCGGACATGCTTTCATAGGCCAGACCTTGACCTTCATAACCTTTGGCCAGCCACCAGCCGGTAGAGACGGTGCTGAAGTCTTCGTCAGTTGTGTCTATTCCGGTGGCGAGTACGAATTTACCGCTGAGTTTATCCAGTCCTATCAGCGGAATGCTCACTTTACTTGCGGTGGCGTTGGTTAGCCAATCGTCCAGACCTTGGCGGCTCATTCCGAAATCGTCAGACCATTCCATCCATCGGCGTAGTGTTTCTTCCAGTGCTTCTTTTGCATTTTGTATCTGCTCCGCATCATCCGGCATGGGCGTCCGAATGATGAGACGTTCCGTCTCCAGCGGCAGATATTTTAGTATGGATTTCTTATCCATTTTTTACTCTCCTGTTCAGCTCGCGCTGTTCTTGTTTTTTTGTTTAGTGTTACGCAGTCAGTTTGCCCATGAGACTTCCAAATCGGGCAGGCTTTCTATGTCATAGCGGACATAGGAGGCGTGACCGGTCGGAGAGCCATCGGGAAGGTAAGCGTCAAATTTTGTAACGGATTCCAACCCGAATTCCAGTTTCTCAATAACGCGGCGAGAGGCTGCGTTACCTGATGCCGCGCTGATTGATACGCGGTTTGCATCCAAAGCACCGAATGCAAATCTTGTTAGAGCATTCGCCAATTCCGTGGCGTAGCCTTTGTTGTGTTCGCTTGATCTCACGTAATAGCCGATGTCAAAGCTACGTAGCGCCCAGTTCGGATCATGCAATCCACACATGGAAATCAATCGTCCGTCATGCGTGAAAGCAGCGCACATCATGTCTTCACGTAAGATGTATCTCGCATGATTTTCACGGATGATTTTTTCAGTATCATCAGTTGATTTAAGACCGTGATTTGTGAATTCCATCCAATTGCACAAGTCTGTCCAGCTTTCTTCAAGTACTTCGTGCATGGCCTTACCATCTCCCGGCATCACATTCCTGATCATTAGACGCGGTGTCGTAATGGGGAATGCGATGTCGATCAGAATGGGATGGACTGTGTTGCGCCTAATAGGCTTTCTATTTTCCATTTTCTTCTCTTAAGGTTCTCTGTAAGGCTCTCTGACAAGGCCTGTTGATTTTCTTTGTGAGTCGCTTTCTTTAAAACCCAGTTGCTTGTAAAGGTTTAGTGCGGCTGTGTTCCAATTCTCAGCGTAAATCCCAAACCCTTGAGCGTTGTGTTTGTCTTTTGCTTCATTTTGGATCGTCAGCAGTAAGGCTTCGCCGATTCTGTTCCTGCGAAATTCTTCGGCTACAAACAGGTTCTGGATACGGAACTTTGTTATTCCTGAGTGAAATTCGTAGATCGCAAACCCGCAGACGTAACCTGCTAGAACTCCTTCTTGTGTTTCGGCAACAAGGAGTGTTACTGGAGCGTTCTCGCTGCAAACCATGTCGTCAAAAGATTTGCGCGTAATACCGTGCTTATCCCCGTGTGCTTGACACAGGCCGGCAATGAGAAGTTCGAGTTGCGCCCAGTCTCCGCTCCGGGCGTTGCGGATTCTGATATTTAACATGGTAATAGTCCTTTCCTTTTCCTGTTTTTGGAAAGGACTGCCAGATTCTTATTATTCTCTTATTCGGGGAATTTTTTGAACTGCCAGCCTTTCCGTTTCTCGGGCTGACAGTCTTGTGAACCTTAGCCCAATCTGCCTTTACCGCCCGCAAAATCCTTATTGACTTGGGATTCAAGTCGATAGGACGCCATCGGCGCAACCATGGTGGTCGCTGCGTTCAGGCTGGGGTTCCAGCAAATCTGTTGGTGGTTCAATTGATTTGTCATGCTTTCATGGAAACACAATTTTATATTGTGGTGCAATAGATAATTTTCAAATTTTGTAATTTTCTTTTTTGGCGCTTATGGCGGTGACATATTTGCAGCACAGGACAAAGGTTGCGTAACCCCTGTGTTTCCTTGTGTTTGAGCACTGTTATCATCTTGGGCGCTGACTGGAATTTCTCTAAAGATTGGGCCTTCTGCCAATCCGTATCTATAGGTTTCAAGTGCATCGTTCTTACTTTTTGCATAGGCAATCATTGCCAGTTTGAATTCATGAGTCAGTTTTGTCTCGGGAGTTAGGTCTCCATTTTCACTTAGCGCATCTTGATTTTCAGGGAGGGTCTCTTCATCGGCGACCTCTGCTTGTCTATATAAATAGGTTGGGATGAAGGGTTGTTTGATGTCTAAAATGGAGGGGGCATTTGGCCCTTTTACTTTTGCGGTGATGAAGCCGACAGTTTTATTTCCCATTGTGGCGATAAGCGCAAAATGTTGGTCCGAATTTCTGGCGTGGTAGGAGAGGTCTGTTGCGCCGAACCCGCTATGGTCATTAAACATGCATTGGAGCATATTAATATCGCCCCAAGTCATTGGCCGGAATGATATTTTATCCATTTTTCCCTGTTCAACTGCCTTGTGTCATGCAGTTCATTTATCGAATCAGGATACTCCAATTTCAAAGGTTTTTGCAGGGGGTAGTCGTGCACTGCAAAATCTTTGCACTCTTTAATTATTTCAGATATAACCGCGCTCATGACCGGATCTAGTAAAAAGCTCTCTTCCCCAAAAATCGGGGTTGTGTCCTTGGGGTGCCCTAAGGCGCTTGTTGATTCTGAACGCATCATGACCCAGCTGCGCTCCGAAGGGTATCAATTTACAGATACTCATAAAGACGCCAACGTGGTTATTGTAAATACATGTGGGTTTCTGGATTCTGCAAAAGAAGAATCTCTGGCCGCGATTGGACAAGCCATGACCGATAATGGTCGGGTTATCGTGACAGGATGTATGGGCGGTGAGCCTGAGAAAATTACCGAGCGGTATCCGAATATTTTGGCTGTAACGGGTGCTCACCAATATGAGCAGGTTGTGGAAGCCGTACATGATGCAGTCCCACCTGTGCATGATCCGTTTATGGATTTGGTGCCTGAAGGTGGTTTGAAACTTACGCCTCGCCATTATGCCTACTTGAAAATTTCTGAAGGGTGCAATAACCGCTGTACGTTTTGCATTATTCCGTCTTTGCGCGGTGATTTGGTTTCCCGCCCTATTCACCATGTGTTGTTTGAAGCTGAAAAGCTGGTGAATGCAGGAGTTAAGGAACTTCTTGTTATTTCTCAGGATACGAGTGCGTACGGAATTGATACCAAATACGCCGAATATCCGTGGAAGGGCCAACGCCGTAAGACAAAATTCTACGATTTGTGCGATGCTCTGGGTGATATGGGCGTTTGGGTACGTTTGCATTACGTGTACCCGTACCCGCATGTTGATGAGGTCATTCCTTTGATGGCGGAAGGCAAAATCTTGCCATATCTGGATATTCCATTCCAGCACGCGTCACCAAAAGTTTTGAAAGCCATGAAGCGCCCGGGTAATCAGGAAAAAACCCTTGATCGCATTAAAGCATGGCGTGAGATCTGTCCTGAACTCACTTTACGTTCCAGTTTTATCGTCGGATTCCCCGGAGAAACCGAAGATGATTTCGAATATATGCTCGAGTGGATGCAAGAGGCGCAGATCGACCGTGCGGGTTGCTTTAAGTACGAAAATGTTGAGGGAGCTGTTTCCAGAGGACTGGATGAACATGTCCCTGAGGAAGTTAAACAGGAACGTTTTGAGCGGTTTATGGAGATTCAGCGCCAGATTTCCGAAGAGAAATCCCAAGCAAAAATCGGTTCGGTGATCCCTGTTATCATTGATGAGGTCGATGGTGAGGGTGGCGCAGATGGTCGCTCTATGGGAGATGCGCCTGAAATTGACGGTAAAGTCTTGTTGCGAGATGCCGAAGATTTCAAAGAAGGCGATATTGTTATGGTCGAGATTGAAGATGCAGATGATTATGATCTGTACGGTGTTCCTGCCGAGTTCAATCCGTAGAGCTTTATGCGTTTCACTTGAGTGTCGTCACTTTGTCGCTAGCGTACTCCTTGTACGCGGCGCTCCTTGTTCCTAACTCAATTAAAACGTATTTTGCTTTATAGAAGGCTTAGGAATAAGCGGGCGTTCTCTAGCTCTGATTTTAGGATTTTACGTTTGCGCTCCTGATCGGGACTAATCCCATATTGCTCGGCTAGATAGATTTCATCCTTCAACAAATCTTCGGCCAAAGCGGCTTCGAATATTTCTTCGGGGGTAAATGCGCCCTCCAAGAAGGCGAGTGCCATCAGAAGTGAACCAGTCGCCGTTGTTATCAGGTAGAGAGTGCCGAATTTTAAATCATTCAAGGCGTTGATATGTTTTTTAATGATTCCTCTTGTTTCTACAGGTTGTTTGAGAGCGCTGAGGCCTGTTGTCGTCTCAATATTAATTGCGAAACGGGATTTATTCCACTCAAGAATGGGAGTCCATTTTGTGCGTTGTTGTTCTGCGTAAATTTTAGGTTCTTCCGCATAGTAACAAACCATATCTGTATCGAGATAGTCTAGAATTTCATCTTCGAATGTCGCGCGGTTTGGTGTTACGCGGTCGATCACGGTCATCATCATTTGCGTAACGGGCATTGAATCGGGCCAAATAGTTTCTTGTTGTCCGGCCCATTCCTGCATCATATGAGTGGCAATGTTTTCAGTTGGTACCAGACAGTCTGCTTTCATCGGAGTTAGGATTTTCTTTCCGTCAAGCAGGATGAGATAGCCGTCATCGCTTTGCGAAGTTGTGACTGTTTTATAGAATTTTTTCATGATTATAGACCGTACCGTGTCAATTCTTTGCACATTGTTTCGAGATCTGATTTTTCAACATCAGAGGTCGCAATCGCTGTGAACACATAACCGGTAAAGTTCATCATGGTATATCTGTTTTCAGCAGGCAGTGACGTACATTTTTTTCCATCACGTTCAATGGACAGATTTATCAACGAGGCATTGTCTGTCACGTATGGGGAGAAAATTCCCGTGAGCTTCGTTACGCCGATTTCAAGAGTAAAAGGGTTTTCTTTTCCAAAGCTGAAAGATGGGGGGATAGATTTTGATGCTTGTACCATGTCCACGGTCATAGACATCGGGACGTTATTATACTTGCCGACAACTTTGTAGTATGGCGTTGCATCAGATGGTGTTTCGATGCTGCCGCTATCAATCACAGTATATTCATTCATTAGTTTGCCTTTTTGAATGGTCATATTTGTGATCGAGAAATCTTTTATTCTTCTGCTTTTTGCCAAGAGGTCAAAGAGGCCGAAAGATAAATTAATATGATCGGCATGAATATCCCCGTCTTGCCCATCATAAGAAACAAGAAAATTTTCGACTTCAATTGTTAGGTCAGGAAATATATTGAAAGCCAAAAGTTTTCCGAATTGGACGACGCCGCCTGTTGATTGTGAAAAGGCGTTTTCAAGACTGGATTTTTGTGTGTCTCCTGTCCCGCTAATTAGTTTCAGGCCGCCAATAAAGATACAGCACAGGATGATGATTGTCAGAAGCAGGCGGATAATCCATTTTTTCATCTTGGAACTCGTCTATTTTTTGTCAGGCTTGATGGGTTTTAGGTCTTTGGGGATGATAGCAGCAAATGGGTCGTCGTCATAGTCCGGATTGAAGCCTAATTTTTCCCATGTGCCGCGCAAATCCTCTGCCAAAGGGGCTTTGATGTCCATGATTTCGCTTGTATTGGGGTGGCGGAACATGAGGCGTGCTGCGTGTAAATGAAGACGTCCATTGAGGTCATGAGTGTCAATTGTTTCACCAGAGCAGTCATATTTTTCATCACCCAAAATCGGGCAACCCAAAATATCTGCCGTGTGGATGCGAATTTGGTGCATGCGGCCTGTGCGAGGCCAGAAGGCAACGAAGGCGGCTTTATTATCTTTGGTGCGTTCAATGACGCGGTACATGGTCTTAGAGGCTTTGCCGTTTTCATTATCAATCACCATGGCTTCTTTACGTTTGCCTTGCGTGCCCTTGGCGATTGCACCTTCGATTTCACCCTGGTCTTTTTGAGGCGCGGGTGAGACGATAGCCCAATAGATTTTCTTGATGTCACGATTAACGAAAATGTCACCCATATCGCGGGTCATTGCAAGGGATCGACCGCAGACCAGAATGCCTGATGTGTCCCGGTCCAAGCGGTGCACAAGACGTGGTTGGACGCCTTTAAGATTGCGGAGCTCTGCCAACATTCCGTCAATATGACGGGTGATATTCGGGCCGCCCTGAACGGCTAGGCCATAGGGTTTATTGAGGATCAGAAGTTTTCCGTCATCATAAAGCGTGATGGATTCAAGGAATTCTTTGTCCCCATCTTTGGGGCGGAATGTGAGTTGTGTGGTTTTCTTTTCCGCCGGAGGAAGGCGTACATCTTGGCCTGCTTCGAGGCGGGTTTCAGCTTTTGCGCGTTTACCATCCACGCGGACTTGACCCGTGCGCAGCATTTTTTGAATGAGTGCGTAGGGTGTTTTAGGCAATTTCTTTTTCAGCCAGCGGTCAAGGCGTTGTCCGTCAGCATCATCTTCAACTGTTAAGTGGGTGATTTCGTGGTTCATGTTTTAAGGCTTAAATCTGTGCGATCTGACGGATGAACCACAGTCCAGCCATTGTTGCGGAGAGTGAGACGGCGAATGAGGCCACAACATAAAGGATTGCTTGGGTCGTTGCGCCTTTTTCAAACAGCAATATTGTGTCCAGAGAAAAAGAGGAGAAGGTGGTAAAGCCGCCCAGAACGCCGACAACCAAGAGGAGGCGCATTTCTTGGGTCCAGTTGGCAAAATGAGCAAAGCAACCGGCTAGAATGCCGATCAAGAGAGAGCCTAGGATATTGGCGGTGAGTGTTCCATAGGGGAAGTCAGGGCCGATGAGTTTGAGGGACGCCATATTCACGCCATGACGTGCCATTGCGCCGATAGCGCCGCCGAGGCCAACCAGTAGGAAATGGATCAGTGTAATCATGCGGCTTTCTTCCCGAATTTTAGGGTCAGTTCTTGAGCCAAGTTATAACATGATTTTTCAAAATCGGACATATTCAATCCGTCATTTGTGATTTCGTAAAAATGCGGTGTCAGAGCACGGTAATCTTCTATTAGGGCTGAAATTTTTTGTGCGCGGTCTTCCAGATAGGTCATGGGGGTATGGCGACCTTCGATAATGCTGCGTTGATCGACATGGCGTTGTGCAATCGTGATGGGTGTTGCGATTGAGACCAGAATGATGGTGTAGCCGCTTTCTTTGGCGCGGTTCAGAATATCCAGATGGCTGGCTGCTGATCCGCCGTTATCAAAAAACAGAGATTGCTTCTGGGCAATCAAGCTTTCGAGTATTTGATAGCCCTTTTCCCGTGCGGGGAGTTCAAACATCTCAAAGGCTTTAATTTTGTCTGGTTCTGCTTGGTAGTCAGGCATGGCCTGCATGACTTGGTCAAAACCGAGGAGATATGGTTTATCCGCTCTGCCCCAATTGGCTTCAAGGATATTCAGGAAGGTTGTTTTGCCTGCACCAGGAATGCCCAGCATATGAAGAAAAATTGGTTGGGTCATTTTTTAAGCGTTTTTAGTTTGTCTATCATGCGCAGCATGTGGAGATCATTGTTCGTTAAATCGACGGCTTCGTTTATTGAGCACCATTTTAGAGCGTTTGACTCGTGACTTACAAAAAATTCTGTTGGTGTTGTTTCTTTTAAGCGAAATAAAAATGCTATGTCCAGATGATTATGTTCTGGCTCATTGCGCTTCTTGTTCTCAGGAATTGTATGAATATCCAGATCAAATATTTCTTGAGTGTAGAATTCTATTTGATTTTCCGAGTAGCCAGACTCCTCGCATGTTTCTCTGAATGCGACACGTCTAATGTCTTCATCGCCATCTGCGTGCCCTCCGAAGCAGAGCCATCTATCGAGAGTTTTGTGATGATTTAGGAGAATGCTGTTTGTATCCGGATTTACAAGCAAACCTGACCCTGTGATATGTCCCGGAGTAAAGCAAGTTCTATAAAAAGCATCTTCTTTTGTCTCCATAAGCTCGATCATCGGAGAAATGAAGCAAGCTTCTTCGTCTGACGCGGAATAGGTCTTGATGTCGTGAATAAGTTGGCTACGCATTTTTTTCTTTTCTCAATTTATCCCAGTAGGCGAGGCGTTTGTTGATCTCGCGCTCGAAGCCGCGTTCGGGTGGTGCGTAATAATTTTGGCGGTCCATTTCCTCGGGAAAGTAATCCTGACCTGAGAATGCATCCTCTGCATCGTGGTCGTACTGGTATCCTGTACCATATCCTTGTTGCTTCATGAGCTTGGTCGGGGCGTTGAGGATATGTTTGGGTGGCATGAGTGAGCCGTATTCTGCGGCGGATTTTCTGGCGGCTTTATAGGCGACATAGTTGCCGTTTGATTTTGGAGCTGTTGCCAGATAGATCAAGGCTTCGGAGAGGGCCAGTTCGCCTTCGGGTGAGCCGAGTTTTTCGTAGGTGTCCCAAGCGGCCAAGCAGATCGGCATGGCTTGCGGGTCGGCAAGTCCTATGTCTTCGACGGCCATTCTGACCATGCGGCGTGCGATATAGCGCGGGTCTTCGCCGCCATCGAGCATTCTTGAAAACCAATAGAGGGCTGCTTGTACGTCTGAACCGCGTACGGATTTATGCAGAGCAGAGATCAGATTGTAATGTGCGTCGTCCCCTTTATCGTAGAGCGGTGCACGTTTTTGCACGAGGGTGAAGAGGGCTGTTTGATCCAGTTCCGTATTCTCAGGAGCTTGTGCAAAAATCTGTTCTGCGAGTGTCAAGAGATACCGTCCGTCACCATCTGCCAGAGCTTTTAAGGAATCACGAGCTTCTACTGTTAGAGGCAGGTTTCTTCCCTCGTGTGTTTCTGCTTTTCCAAGAAGCAGCTCTAGGGCTGTATCATCTAAACGTTTTAGGACGAGGACTTGTGCGCGGGATAGAAGCGCGGCATTGAGTTCAAAAGACGGGTTTTCTGTTGTGGCGCCGACTAATGTGATTGTGCCGTTTTCAACGACAGGCAGGAACGCATCTTGCTGCGATTTGTTGAAGCGGTGAATTTCGTCGACAAAGAGGAGTGTGCCTCTGCCTTGTGATTTTCTGAGTTTTGCTGCGTCAAAAACTTTCTTAAGGTCTGCAATGCCAGAAAAGATCGCGGATATTTGTTCGAAATGCAGATCGGTATGCTGGGCCAATATACGAGCCAGAGTGGTCTTGCCGCATCCGGGTGGTCCCCAGAAAATCAGGGACGGGATTTTTCCTGATTTTAAAATTCGGGTCAGAGGTGCATTTTCGCCGACCAGATGATCTTGCCCGACAACGTCTTCGATTGTTTTCGGACGCAGCAAATCTGCCAAAGGACGGTTGAGGTCTTCTGTCTCTGATGATTGGTCTATTGCGAATAAATCGGGCATGGGCAGACATTAGCTGTCTTTTGCTGAAAATTCCAGTGAAGAGTCGTATATTGCGCTGATATTCTTGAGTGTTCCGCGGGCTATCTGACCATCAAGGTTCTGACTTGTCCGCCCGACAGGATTTTTAAAACCCAGCCTTTTCCGGACGGGTGGTCGAGGGCTTTTTTTAGGTCTTCCATGGTTTTGATTTCTTTACCATTGATCTCGAGAATTACGTCTCCCACAGTGACCATGCGCTGTGCAATTGAATTGCGGAGAATGTCACCGATGACGATGCCTGTGTCCGGTGCAGTTTTTAGGCCTAGTTCCGATATGACGGCAGGTGAAAGATACAAAGCTGTTGCTCCTGATAGAGGGGTACTTCCTGAGAGCTTTGTCGCAGTGCGGGCTGGTGTTTCAGGCGGTGCAATCGAGGTGAATGAAATTGTGTGTTCTGTGCCTTTGTTCCAGACAGTGAGTTCTGCAGTTTTCCCGAGAGCAACCATTGCCATGCGGAAGCGCAGTTCTGCTGCGTCTTTGACAGGGTGGCCATTTATTTTTGAAACAATATCCCCGACTTTTAGCCCAGCCTCTTTTGCAGGGGATGATGCGTGTACTGCGTTGATTAAGGCTCCTGTAGGGCGCGATAATCCAACGGATGTTGCAATATCTGGCGTTACATCCTGAGCAGAAATACCAAGCCAAGGGCGTTTGATTTTTCCGTCTTTTGTGACTTGTCCTCCGTCATAGGCAGCAAGAAGGGACGCTACCATTTCGGAAGGGATTGCAAATCCGATCCCGAGGGAACCACCGTCTCGGGAATAGATAGCACTGTTAATGCCTATGATCCCGCCATCCATAGACACGAGCGGGCCACCTGAATTTCCGGGGTTAATGGCGGCATCCGTTTGGATGAAAAAGTTCAAATCAGAAATTGATAGCGATGATCTCGATAGGGCGGAGATAATGCCTGATGTGACTGTTTGCCCAACCCCAAACGGATTGCCGATAGCAATAACCAAATCACCGACTTCTTGTGTCTCTGAAGGTTGGAGAGTTGCCGCGGGGAGCGGTTCTCCATCCGTTCTAACTTGCAGTAAAGATAGATCAGAGGCTTCATCCTTGACTTTTATTTCAGCAGGGAACTCGCGTCCATCGCTGAGTGCAACGGTGATTTCTGTTGCGTCTTCAATTACGTGGGCGTTTGTAATCACGAGGCCGTTCTTATCTAATATGACTCCTGAACCAAGCGAGCTTTCAAGGCGTTGTTGTGGGACAGAAAAACCACCACCGAAAAATTGAGAGAAGAATGGGTCACCCATCAATGGTGATACACGGCTGGTTACCAGACGTTTGGTGTAGATGTTTACGACCGAGGGTGAGATGGTTTTGACGATCGGCGAAAAAGAGAGTTTGATCTGTGTTTCGCTGTTTGGCAGTTGGGATGAAGTTTGGGCACTTGCCTGTAATGACAATATCGGGAGCAAGCCGGTTATAAGGCTAGTGATCAGGCATGTAGACAGGAATTTTCCAAACATTCGCACTCTTCCTTTTGTTCTGATTCCTAATAGGTAATCAAAATTGTGGATTTGTCCAGAGGGCGATTTATCCCGGGAAAATAACCTGACGTAGCCCGTCGTCAATTAAGAGGCTCAGAATGGAAATCGCAGCACCCAGCATCCAGTTTATGCGCAAAAGGTGGGTAATCATAAAGGCTTGATAGGTTACTGCAAAAAACATCATGAAAATGAAGAGATTAAACATCTCTTGATAAGAGTAGTATCCCCAATAGACCAGCAGGAAAAAGGGTATGTTGGTTACGAAAGAGGTGAGCGTAATCCAGTTTGTTGCAGATATGAATTGATACAGGTGATCTTTGCGGTCAAGAGCCGCCATACAAGCGTAGCAAGCGCCGTAATAAAAAATCATGGACAGAGCAAGGAGCAGGGCTGTTATTGATAGGATATAGATATAGCTTAGATCTGCGTAGTCAGGATTAATGCGCGATATTTCCGATATAGGAAACAAAAAGAGAAATGGGACCATGAAGGATGAGATCGCTGCTTCTTTGGTGTTTTCGAAGCGTTTCACACCTGTTTTCATGAATAATGGAATCTCGAGGCATCCCAGAAGGGCTTTTTTGATTGTGTGGGACACGCGTGACGCTCCTTTGTCGCTTTGCTATTGACTAACCCAGATAATTCGAGCCATCCAGATAATGTGATCCGTCGATAAAACGATATTTTCGTGGTCAGGATTTAAGGACCTGACTTCAATTTTTCCCGCAGTCTGGCGTAATAATTCTTTGGCCATGACTTCACCCTTATTGGTTTTTATCACAATACGGTCGCCGCGACGGACTGTGCTGTCAGGAGATAAAACAAGTCTGTCTCCATGTCTGAAGAGCGGCAACATTGAATCCCCACTGACTTCAAGTGCGTAAATTTTCTGGTCGTGATGCGGCTTGGGTGATGCCGTCGGAAAATGTATGTAATCCCAGCCTTCACCAGTCGGGAATCCCGCTTCGTCGAAATATCCGTCCTTGCCGGCTTGGGCGTATCCTATAACAGGAATCCTTGGGCGCCGATCGGTTGCCGTTGACTCGTTTACCAGAAGCTCCATGAATTCCGAGATGTCTGCGCCTGTGGCTTCAAGTACGCGGGCGAGGCTTTCAGTTGAAGGCCATCTTGGCTTACCGTCAGGGCCTGTTCTTTTGCTGCGATTGAATGACGTCGGATCCAGTCCGGCTTTTTTTGCAAGACCTGATGTCGAGTATCCGCAGGTGCGGGCAAGTCGATCGATGGCGTTCCAGATTGTTTCGTGTGTTAACATGATACCAGTATCTCATAAGTCTTAAATCCTAGGTATAGGAAAATAATCATAAAATTTTCTTGACAAGACATGAAAACTCCGTCACAGATAAGAACATAAAGGGAACAAATGTATCCGCGCCCTAGATCATCTGGTGTGGAGCATTTCTTTTGGGGTAGGAAATTCATGACACGATACAAAGAAACTCACGGGGAATATACCCGCGGAGAAGCCGTTCCATTCGAGACAGCTGAGGCCGCCTGGTTCTGGTTTGTGCAGGCTCAGACGGCGCGCAATGAAGGCGCACAGATTGTGGCGGGTGCCGGAAATTGTGTGCGTCCGTGCGAGCCTGTCGATATTTACCGCGAGTTGGATCGTCTTTACCGCGGGCGTCGATTGGTTATAGATCATATAAAGGTCTTGCGTCATTACGGGATGCGGTTGCTCTCTCCTGATCCAAGACATCCGAAGGAGGCGCGCGCATATACAATCTGGATCGAAGCTTTGGATAGGTTGGGCGATGCACTAAAATCCAAAGGAATCGTTGCTGAAGTCTCTTATTGGGATGGGGCTGCTCATGGAGGGTGATTGCGCATTGGTGGTCTTTAGCGGACAGACGGATGTGTGGTGGCTCAAATTTTTAAGACGTGAGTTCAGACATTGTTTTGTTTTTGTCAGAATGGGGGAACGTTGGGTTGCGATTGATCCAATGTTGCATCATTGGGACGTATCCTTACCCGACATAGAGACATCATTTGATTTGAAGGCTTGGCTGGAAGATCAGGGATATAGAGTGATTGAGACAAAAATTCTTATTCCTGAGAGGCGGTATTTTCCGCCTCTTTTTTTGTCCTGTGTCGAGGTGGTGAAGCGGATTATAGGGCTTCAGAAGCCATATATCCTAACGCCTTACCAGCTTTATCGTTATTTGAAGTTTCAACATTAAAGGAGATTTGAATGGGAGCATTTTCTTCCAAGCCCAAGGCGCCAAAATCATCGCCGACGGTTGTTTATTATGTGCCTAAAACTACAAGCGAAACATCTACTACGACAGATACATCATCCAGTGTTGAGGCTGATCCGGCAGAAGTTGCCGCAACGCGGGTCGAGAATGTTTTACGCCGTAAGCGCAGCATTGTCGGAAATGTTTTGACATCTTTGCGCGGCGTTCTTGAAAACGGGTCGGGTAATGTCGCTCGTAAAACACTTTTGGGGGAATAGATGGTGGAGGATACACAAACGGGCGTTGAACAAATTCATGAAGGAATGATTGGGGCGGTTGCTGCACGGTTTGATCGAGCAAAGACGATTCGGTCAAACTGGAGTAGTTTATGGCAAGATTGTTATGATTATGCTTTGCCGAACAGAAGTCAGAGTTCTTTAAGTCGTGGACGCGCAGATCATCTTTATGATGCAACGGCGCTTGATGCGGTCGATGAACTTGCCTCGATGCTTTTGGGTTATTTAACGCCGCCTATGACCCCGTGGTTTGCAATTAAGGCCGGTACGGATGTCACGGATGAGGATGCGCAGAAGCTAGCGCCACTTCTTGATCAGGCTACGCGTGTTCTACAGGCGCATTTTGACCAGTCGAATTTTCTAGTCGAAATACATCAGTGCTTTCTAGATTTGGTTGTCTCTGGCACGGCGTCTCTTGCTTTTGAAGAAAGTGAGCCGGGAGACTTATCCGCGTTCCGGTTTGCGGCTCTTCCGATGTCGGAGATCAGTTTTCTTGAGGGACGAAACGGTTATCTTGATGTTGTGTTTCGTGAATTGTCTTTGAGTTCTGTGCGTATTCGAGAACGCTATGGATATATAGAGACAGATATATCGACAGATCAGGCGTTTGAGGTGATAGAGTGCATCTTGCCGATGCAGGATGGAGCCGGATATTTTTTCATTGCTTACTTAAAGGATAGTTTGGATGTCATATCTGTTCAGAAGGTTTCTGAGTCTCCATACATAAATTTCAGATGGATGAAATCTCCGGGCGAGGTTTATGGGCGTTCTCCTGTGATGAAGGCTCTTCCTGATATTAAGACGGCCAATAAAGTTGTTGAGTTAATCTTAAAGAATGCGTCGATTGCGGTCACAGGAATTTGGCAGGCGGATGATGACGGGGTGATAAATCCTGCGACTATTCAATTGGTTCCCGGGGCAATTATTCCAAAGGCTGTTGGGTCTAAGGGGCTAACGCCTCTAGAGATGCCATCGCGTTTTGATGTGTCCCAATTGGTTCTGGAAGATTTGCGTGCACGCATCCGTCATGCGTTGTTGGTTGACCGTCTGCCTGCTGTGGGGGGAGGAAAGATGACCGCAACCGAGATCACTGAGCGGACTGGTCAGATTGCCTTGTTGCTTGGCGCGACGTTTGGTCGATTACAGGTCGAATTATTGAACCCGTTGTTACAGCGCGCGTATCAGATATTGCGGGATCGCGGATCAGTTCCCGATTTGCCGTTAGACGGGCGTACATTGGCAATTGAATATCGCTCACCATTGGCGCGTGCGCAATCCATATCCAGACACTTATCGGATGGCTCGGCATGGCACAATCTTTAGGGAAAGATGCATCTGCTCGCGTGAACGGGAATGCGGTTCTTGACTATTTTGCACGGACTTTGGGAGTTCCTGCCGTGTTCTTAAATCAATCATTACCACTTAATCAGATATCTCAAGAAGGAGAGACAAAACATGACTGAGACATATTTGGATGCAAAAATTGAAGATCAAACTGCTCTTGTAGAAGGTCTGCCGGAAGGTGTTCCTGTCAAATTCTGGGATGCCGAGAAAAAAGAGATCAAGGTTGATGCTTTGATGAAATCGTATAAGGAGTTGGAGAAAAAACTTTCCCGTATGATGCCTATTCCTGAAAGCGATGCGGATAGGGTGCGTCTTCATAAGATGTTGGGTTGTCCTGATACGCCTGAGGGATATGAAGTGACGCTGAGCAATGAGTTTTTGGATGTTGATCCTGAGCTGAATGCGCGCCTCCATGGGAAAGGGTTTACGAGCGCGCAGGTGCAGGAAGTTTATGATCTGGCTGGTGAGAGATTGGTGCCGTTAATTTTGGAAATGGCAGCTGAGTTTCAAGCAGAGCGCGAGATTGAGCGTTTGGTCGAGGCTTTTGGCGGTGTGACCAAGTGGCAGGAAATTTCCCGTCAGTTACAAGAATATGGGCGCAAGGTTTTGCCTGCTCCTGCTTTAGAAGGAATGGCGTGCTCTTATGACGGGGTGATGGCGCTTTACCGCATGATGCAAAAGGACGGCAAGATCCCATCGGCTCGTGCAGATGGAGAAGTGGGGGATGTGTCAGATGAGAAGTCATTGCGCAAGATGATGCAAGATCCACGTTACTGGCGTGATCGTAATCCGGCCTTTATTGCGAAGGTCAGTGCCGGATTTGAAAAGCTTTACAGTGGGCGATAAATTACGCTTGTGAGCCTGCGAATTCGCGCGCGTTAAAGTCGTCGATCACATTTTGGAATGTTTTGCGAATGTCTTGTGTGAGCGGCTCGAATTGTAGGGAGTAGCTCTCGGACATTTTGCGGACAACAGTTGCCGTGTGCTTGATTTGAATCAGGCTTTCACGCAAATGGAATTTCATTTCGACTTCCATCTGGTCGCCAAGTGCGATCGGGCGTGGGTCGCCGAATACTTTGACGCCACCTGGACTCCAGTCAAGGATCGGATGGGCTTTGCCGTTGATGAACCCGATACATTGGTCGCATGTACGACGCGGATGTGAGCGGCGAGACGAAAATCCATCGCCGCCATCGGAAGAATATGATTTTTTAAAACTGAGTGCTGACATAATGGTTTGCAGCATACTTATGACCTCGTGTTCGTCCAGTGTAAATTTACATTCATAAACAAGTACCGAACACCGAAATTTTTGCGTCACGTATTGGTTGCACTTTACGTAACGACCGACCGCTAATAATATAGGGTGTTTATTATAAATAATCAAGTTTTTCGTGAGGCCAGAATGTCGCAATTTTAGCCTGACGACGCGGATAACAGGCCGTTCGCTTTGCCCGCAATTTTCCTGCTTTTGGATGCGCCGTTTGTACGATAACCACCAAAAGTCCCCATTATTTAACATAATATTACAATTCTCAAAAGGAGAAGTCTATGAGCACTGAACTTCCTCAGGCGTTCGTGAAGCAATTCGAGCGCGAAGTCCACGAAGCCTACCAACGACAAGGGTCAAAACTGCGTGGTGCAGTCCGTGTCATTAATAACGTTAAAGGGTCGTCTGTTGTCTTCCAGAAAGTCGGAAAAGGCACTGCATCCACCAAATCTACTCACGGGATGGTGCCTGTGATGAATCTTTCCCATAGTTCTATCGAGTGTGCGCTCGAGGATTATTATGCCGGTGATTGGGTTGATAAGCTGGACGAACTTAAAATTAATCATGATGAGCGTCATGTTATTGCCAATGCCGGTGCCTATGCGCTGGGACGTAAAACAGATGATCTGATTATTACTGCCCTGTCCGGTGGGAGCTCATTAAGCGTCTCCGATGACAATATCGGTTTGACTCGTGATAAAGTCCTTGAGGCCTTCGAGTTGCTTGGTGAAAATGACATTCCCGATGATGGTGGTCGTTTTGCCGTCATCGGTTGGAAGCAATGGTCTGAGCTTTTGAAAATTCAGGAATTTGCATCTAGTGAATTTGTCGGCCCTGATGAGCTGCCGTACAAAGGAACTCAAGCCAAAAAATGGCTCGGGACAACCTGGATTCCGCATTCAGGATTGCCGATTGATGGGAATGATATTCGCTCCTGCTTCTGGTTCCACAGAACAGCAATCGGCCATGCATCCGGTTCTGATGTTCAGACTGATATTTCATGGCATGGAGATCGCGCTGCGCACTTCGTCAATAATATGATGTCCCAAGGAGCCGCTTTGATTGATGAGAGCGGAGTGGTCACTATCAATTGTGATGAGACCCCTGACTAGACTAATTCTTTGATCTTTGGACTGCAAAACCGATGATTCTGCGCTTCCGGTGCTCACGTACTTTTATGTACGCTGCGCTCCGGTTCTCGGATCATCGGCTTTTCGTCTCAAATCTCTTCGAATTTATATCCCTTTTTCATTTTTATATTTTTATAGGAGTTCCTAGATGGCTTTCGAAAGCAAAGACCTGAGTGTGTTGGCCTATGCCAATAATTTTACGCTCTGGCATTACACCACCACTGATTCAAGCGTCACTGGGGCAGGATATTTCAATTCTGCTGCAACCATGTTGCGCGTCAATGATCTGATTATTGTCAATATCGATACAGACGGCACACCATCCACGGTGTTTTATATTGTGACAGTGAACACAGGTTCTGTTGTCACTGTGGCAGCCTTTACTGCCTGATTTCCTGCCTTTGGTCAGGCCGCATGCCACCTGATCTGTATCGTCTCTGATGACCGGAGGATTTCCCCTCCGGTCATCTTCCCTTTAAATTTTCTTTTATGAGGTTTTATGATGGCTTTGACCGATACGGGGCTTTGTTCCCGCGCGCTGGTCCGATTGGGTGTGCACCCGATCACGTCTTTTTCTGACGGAACTGCTGCGTCCGAAATTGCAGGTTTGATTTATGAACCTGCACGGGATGCCGTATTGTCGTCTTATGCTTGGAGTTTTGCGACGGGACAAGTTGCTTTGACTCAATTGGGGAGTGGCCCAAATGCCGATTATGCCTATGCCTATCAATTGCCGAATGATTTCTTGCGGGCGATTTCTGCGGGTACGGGAACACGCGGGCGCGGTATTGCTTATCGTATAGTCGGAGACCAGCTTCATACGAATGCGGATCAGGTTATGCTGACCTATATTTACCGCCCTGCTGAGGAAACTTTTCCGCCGTTCTTTGATATGGTTTTGATTGCGCGGTTGGCATCGGAGTTTTGTTTACCCTTAACCGAAAATGTGTCGCGTGCCGAAATGTTAGCGCGTTTGGCCGAGAGCGAATTTCAGCGCGCGCGGCAATTGGATGCACAGCAGGATACGCCCAACAGGCTTGAAAGCTTTGCGTTGATTGATGCACGGGAGTAGGACATGGCACGGACAACACAAATTAAAACAACATTTACGGCCGGAGAAGTGTCTTCTGATCTTTTGGGGCGCGGAGATTTGCGTGCCTATGAGAATGGGGCTTTGAAACTCAGAAATGTTTTTATTCAACCGACAGGCGGGGTAAAGCGCCGCTCGGGATTGCGTTACCTCGATCAGGTTGCCGGTATGGGGCGATTGATTGCGTTTGAATTTAATACTGAACAGACTTATTTGTTGGTGGTGACGGATCTGCAAACTGCGATCTATGCTGACGGGGTCTTGCAGACAACACTGTCGACCCCATGGGAAGAAGCGGATATTGCAAATCTTGCCTGGACTCAAAGTGCGGATACGTTGTTGTTGGTGCATCCTGATTATTCCCCGAAGAAGATTACACGCTCTGGGCTTGGTGTTTGGAGTGTTGTTGATTGGGAATTTTATGAAACGGATTTGGGTCGCAAAACTCAGCCGATGTATAAATTTGCGGAAGCTGTGGTTACGATTACACCCAGTGCTACGACGGGGTCTATCAGTTTGACGGCATCTGCGGCTGTCTTCGAGACAGGGCATGAGAATACACGTCTTCGGGTGGGGGACAGGGAAGTCCTTATTACGCTTGTCAATTCGCCGACTGTGGTGACGGCAACGGTGATTGAGACTTTGGTGTCTGCGTCCCCAACAGTGGATTGGGAAGAGCAGGCTTTTTCAGTCGTGCGCGGGTATCCGCATACGGTGGCTTTCCATCAGGATCGTTTGGTGATCGGTGGGTCGAGGGATTTGCCGAACAGGTTGTGGTTTTCGCAGTCGGGTGATCTCTTTAATTTCGATTTGGGAACGGGGCTTGATGCAGAGGCGATTGAGTTCGGAATTTTCTCGGATCAGGTGAATGCTATTCGCGGGATATTTTCAGGTCGTCATTTGCAGGTTTTTACCAGCGGGGCGGAATGGATGGTGACGGGTGATCCGCTGACGCCTTCGACAGTGCAGATCAAACGCCAGACGCGCGTCGGGTCGATGGTGTCGCGTTATATTGCGCCGCTTGATGTTGATGGCGCGACTTTATTTGTTGCGCGTAATGGGCAAGAGCTTAGAGAGTTTGTGTATACGGATGTTGAGGCTGCGTATCAGTCCACGGATTTGGCGCTTCTTTCCAAGCATATCATCACGACGCCTGTCGATCAGGATTTTGATCAACGGCGCAGATTGTTGTTTCTGGTGCGTGAGGACGGCAAGTTTGCCACATTGACTGTTTATCGTGCGGAGGCTGTGGCGGCGTGGACGCTTCATGAGACGCAAGGGGCGGTTAAGTCTGTTTCGGTTGCGGGGGATGATGTTTATTTTCTGATTGATCGCGGTGGAGCGTATTATATCGAAGTGATTGATGATGCGCTGTCTCTTGATTCTGCTCTGACGGGGGAAGCTATAACGCCTACAGAGACATGGAGTGGGTTGAGTCATTTGAATGGTCGAGCAGTATCTGTTGTGGCGAATGGGCGCGTACAAGATGATGCGGCTGTTTCTGCGGGAGAGATTATTCTGGTTCAGGCGTTTTCTGATGTTCAGGTCGGACTGTCTTATACGCATATCATTGAGCCTTTACCGCCCGCCAATGTGTCCGGTGTCGGGTCTGCGCGGGCTGTGAGGCTTACCGAGCTTGTATTTCGTTTGAGTGCAACTTCTGCTTTACAGGTGGATGTGGGGCGAGGGTTGCAGGACGTGTCGTTGCGCCAATTGGGAGAGGACGAGATATTAGATGCGCCTTTGCCTGCAGTGTCAGGGGATATTCGCGTTGGGGCGTTCGGATGGGTTTATGATCTGGCACAGCCTTTATGGCGCGTAGAACAATCTCTGCCGCTGCCCTTTGCTTTGTTGTCCGTTCAGACAGACATTGTTGCCAATTCGTGATTTTTTAAAAAGGAGAGAGAGATGGGGAGTTTTGCCTCGGCGTTGACACCGATCATGCAGATCGGGTCAGCGATAAGTAGTGTTGCGAGTTTTTCAAAACCGTATGTTGCTCAAAGCCAATCAAATGCGCAGGCTGATCTGGAGTTACAGCAGTTGGAACAGCGCACGGCGCAACAAAAGAAACAAAATTTATTGGAGTATCAGCAAGCAGAAACTGCGCGGCGATCCAAATTGCAGAAACTATTATCGACACAGCGTGCAGAGTTTGGCGGCAGCGGAGTTGGAAGTGGAACCGGATCAGGTGAGGCTGTTTTAACAGGATTAACAGCAGATTCCGATGTCGAGCGGCAGTTTAATACAAAAGAGTATCAATTAGATAATCAAGCATTGGATTTACGCGTCGCGCAGCAACGCCAGTTGAATTTGCTGCAAAAGCAGCAGCTCAAGAACAAGACGTTGCTGAATTCTTTGACTGATATTTTCTAATTCAGTTTATTCGAGGAGAAGTTATGACCGAGCATATTAAAATGCCCGATGTGGTGCCTGTTGTTCGTTATCTGGCGAACGGCGTACAGACCAGTTTCGAGTTTCCGTTTCCTATATTTGCCAGTGAGGATTTGCGCGTTTCGTTTGACGGCGCGCTCCAGATCTCAGGGTTTATGATTAACGGGGCAGGCGCGAGTTCCGGCGGGAATGTGATATTTGATGTTGCGCCGTTAAACGGAATTGTTGTCACTCTGGAACGGCGTATGGCGTTTGAACGTTTGACAGACTTTATTGAAGGCGGGGATTTTGCGGCGTCTGCGATTAATTCCGAGCTGGATTATCTGGTGGCAGGATTGCAGCAAGTGGCACGTGACCAGATTCCGATGCTTAAATTCAATGACGGGGAAGAGCCGTCAGTCACTTCTCTTCCTGCGCGGAATGTGCGTGCGGGAAAGGCCCTCGGATTTGACGCAAGCGGCGACCCTGTGGCTCTGTCTTTGGACGGGGCGATGGCTTCCCCTGATTTTACAGCCGTCGGGAGCGGGGCCGTGACGCGTACCAGCACAGATAAGCTCAAGGATGTCGTTTCTGTTAAAGACTTCGGGGCGGTAGGTGATGGTTTAACCGATGATACGCTGGCTTTCCAACAGGCTCTGGCGGCCCATGCGGCGGTGTTTGTCCCCACAGGTGTTTATATTGTCAGTGGGACGATTGCCTTGGGACAAGGACAGAGTTTGATTGGGGTGGGGGATTCTTCCGAAATTCAAATGGCGTCCACTTCTCTTCCCTTAATACAGTTTACAGGGAGTTATGCTTTACTCAAAAATTTGAAGCTCTTTGGCGGAGGGGTCGGGATCAAGTTTTTGGGTATTGGTGGGCCGTGTGTTCAGAATGCCGTGGTTGATGTATCGACTTGGCAGGCGCAAACGGGGATTTTGCTTGATGGCGGGAGTGACGGGTTAAAGCCGACTTACTGGAATAATTTTACGCGCGTTTTGGTGGCGCAGCCTTTTGTAAACGGGATTCATATGATGCGCTCAGGTGCGGGGGATACGCCCAATGCGAACCGCTTTGTGCAGTGTCGCGTCTATTCTCTGGGGGCGGCGACATCAGGCGCAGGCGTTTATATCGAAGAAGGATCGTTTAATAACAGCTTTACCGATTTGGAAGTGAATGTAAACGGTATGAGCGCACAGGCCTGTGTGCGGTGTGGATATGGGTCGAACAAGACTTTGTTTGTTAATCTCTATACCGAGTCGAGTAATTCTGTTCCCAATGTGAAGTTAGATGCAGGGTCGATTGAGACTGCGATTTATAATTTGCTTTCGGCCAGTGACGGGGCCGCAATTTGGGATTTGTCGGGCGGCGAATATACGGCGTTTAATGCAGGGTATCCGCACAAAAACCGTATGCAGCGCTCGATTTGTACAGATATGACAGCAACGATGATGCGTTATGATACCGAATATATTGATGCGAGTGGGTCAGTGACACTTGATCTCTCGCATTCCGTGCATTTGGTATCGTCTTATGGAGGTGCTTTGATTGTGGAGCTTCCGAACGCTGCTGAGGCGGTCGGATGTATGATGGTCGTCAAAAAGATTGATAGTTCCAAGAATATTATCACCGTGACAGAGGATGCAGGCTCAGGGCCTGATAACAGGTCTTATTATCTAGGGGGCGAGAATGATTTTGTTGCCATGATGTCCAACGGAGCCGAGTGGTTTGTGATGTCATCGAACCGTGCGCCGGGGAATACGCGTTTTTATGACGGGAGCGGGACATATGATATTGATATGGCAGTGGATGTCTATTTGCTCTCAAGTTTCGGAGGAGCACTGACTGCGCGGCTTCCACCTGCTAATGCGCCCGAAGCTGTGGGGCGGCAAATCACGATCAAGAAAACAGATGTGTCGTCTAATGTCGTAACTGTTTCAGAATTCGGGGGTGCAGGTCCTGACGGATATAGTCAACCGCTCGCGTCGCAGTACAAATCGATTACGGTCGTGTCGGATGGCGGGCAGTGGTACATCCTATCAAAATTCTAGCTGTTATTCTGGGCTTTTGGGCTGCAAATAATGCGAATGGGTTAGTAGCCTTTAGGCTGCACAAAAAGAGGGAGTTTTCTTTGGAAATAAAATTATTGGTAGATATTGTGCGCGATCAGGTTGCAGCATTCCTGCCTGATGCGTTGACCAAGACGTTGGCGTCTTATCATGAGTACATGAAGGCGGATATTTCGGCCGAGAATTTTGCCGAGATGCATAAGAATGCCAAAGTTGCGATTTCTCATGTCGAGTTGCTTATCAAGCTTGCCAAATGGGTGGACGGAGCAACTCCTAAGGGGGATATGCCCCTGATTCCGGAGGAAATTCTTATGATGGCGGAAGAAGATATTGCCGCGTTTCGCGGAGAAGGATAAATATTGACATAACTCCACATGTTTCTATATATAATGCGGATGAAATTACTCGAGCCCTCTTCGAACATACCGTATTTGTTGCCTCCGCATCAGGTGGGACAAATGCTGGATAATTTCCCGTTCGGAAGTCGCTTTCCGCAGATGATAGATTTAATTCTTTCCTTCCACAGGGCCGGCGGACGGTATGGAGTTGGATATAGCGAGAAGGGCGTTGTTGCTGATTATGTTCCGGGAAAAGAACCTCTTGTTCGTTACTACTCTCAGCCAACGGCTAGCGTAACTATTCATGAACTAGCTCATCATCGCCAGGCAATACGTTTACCGGAATTATGGCGACAACATGGTAGTATGCACCCTGTCGTGGGGATGTGGATTGAAGCAGATGCGCGGGTGCATGAGGCTTTGCACGCGCTTGAAGTGATTGAGTATCTTAAGGCGACAGATCAAAGTACGAGCATGGTGTTTCGGGATATGGATTATTTCGAGGATTTATCCCGTTTGGAAACTCTGTGTGAGGGGACCTTAAAAGATTTAGAGGACATTGCTACAACACGTGGTCCTATTCCACATAAAGATCGGTTAGAATTTTTAAGGGATGTCTTTGATAGTTTCGTCGATGGATTCACAAAAGATCAGGAAAGGAACATAGGATATATCTCTATTTTCTCTGAATCGATGGCTACTTATAATGCAAATGTTGATGCTTCGGCGCGTCGCTATTTGCGTTCCAGTGTGTCGTGGGTTGCTCTGACGGCTGCTATGTCGCCTCTACCTGCTGCTGTTATTCCGGCACTGATCGCCGGAATGGATGTTTATAGGCAAAAGCAATTTATTGAATGTGCCGATGCATTTTATAATCCACCGTCTGCTGATTATGCCGTAGATAAGCTTTCAACACTTGGTCGTCTTCCCTGCCGTTACGGCAATTATTTGACGGATGTTGACGGTGAATCTTTGGGATCAGAGTTCTATCGATCGGTTTGCCCGGAAATGGATAGGGTTATCGAGTTGTTTCGTGAAGATTTGCAGTCACGTAAATTGACGCAAATTCCTAAAAATCTTTACAAAAGATTGATGCCCTCTATGTCGTCTCCGTAGTAGTCATAAATTTTATCGGTTTTCACCCCGCTTGTTGCGGGGTTTTTGTTTGCTTTTTTCAGGAGTTCAATGTGCCGCCATGTTCGTTTCCGTTTTTCGTCGCCACATGGAACAGATTACAAAACCAGATGACTCCGCGTGTCCATTTTGTCATCGCCGATTTTCTGGAGCGGAGTTGGGTGACAGGTCAGAGGCGCTTGCTGTTGATGGCTTTTCGGGCGTGCGGAAAATCGACCTTGGTGGGTTTGTTTTGCGTCTGGCTTTTGCTGAAGTCGCCTGATGTGCGTATATTGGTGCTCTCGGCTGATCTGGCGTTGGCAAAAAAGATGGTCAGGAACGTCAAGCGAATTTTAGAGCAGCATCCTTTGACAACACATCTCAGGCCCGAAAGTGCAGATCAATGGGGGGCTGACCGATTTACAATCAAGCGCGCGAAGGAATTACGTGATCCGTCGATGCTGGCCAAAGGGATTGTCAGTAACCTCACAGGAACCCGCGCGGATGTGATTATTTGTGACGATGTGGAAGTTCCCAAAACCAGCAATAGCTTCTCCAAGCGCGAGAATTTACGCGAGCGCCTATTAGAGTTGGATTATATCTTAACGCCTGACGGGACACAGCTATATGTCGGGACACCGCATTGTTACCATTCAATTTACGCGGATGAGGTGCGTAGCGAGTTTGGCGAGCGGCAGATTTTTTTGGACGGGTTCGAGCGTCTGGTGATGCCGATATTAAATACTTCGGGTGAGAGTGTCTGGCCTGAGCGGTTTTCTCAAGAGCGGATTGAGGCAATCAGGCTGCGCACAGGACCTGCGCATTTCAACAGCCAGATGATGTGTGAGCCGACGCGGATCGAGCAGGGGTATTTCACGGCAGATAGTCTGCATCTTTATGATGATGAGTTGATTTACCGCGAAGCGGGCGGGCAAGCGGTTTTATCGTTGGGAGGGCGCCGCATGGTGTCTGCTTCCGTGTGGTGGGACCCAGCCTTTGGGTCAGAACGCGGGGACAGGAGTATTCTGGCGATTGTTTATAGTGATGAAGACGGGGATTATTTTGTTCATCGTGTTCTGCCGTTGACGATTTCAAAAACATCGTCTTTGGATGAGGCCACCCAGCAATGCCGTCAGGTGATTGATGCGATCACGGCTTACTACATTCCGTGTGTACGTCTCGAGATTAACGGATTGGGTAAGTTTTTGCCCAATGTGTTGCGCCGTGAATTGGGATTGGCGGGCGTTTCTTGTGCAGTTGAAGAGATGGTTTCTAAAGACCCGAAAGGGGAGCGTATCCTCAGAGCTTTTGATGCGCCTTTGGCGGCGCGTGCCGTTCATATCCATCGGTCAGTCTTGAAAACGCCTTTTGTCCGCGAGTTGGAGGAGTGGCGTCCGGACGACGCACGCGGCGGGCATGGCGGGCATGATGATTGTCTGGATGCCGTGGCCGGAGCCATTGCCCATGCCGGTGTTCGAATTAAGAGACTTTTTGTGCGCGGAGGGCGTGCTTCATGGCAAGGCCGCGGGGCGCATCATGCGCCCCATGATTTTGATGTTTAGGAGACAAGAATGCCTGATTCAATTTTACAAACTTTAGGATGGTGGATCGCCGTTATTGAATTGCCGGTTGTTTCTGCCTTGTTCCGCATGATGTGGACATCACGTCGTGATCTGGAAGAGGCCGTGCAAATTCTGCGTGATGATCTGGCAGACCATAAGGTCGATGTGGCGCGCACTTATGCTCAGACCAAAGATTTGCGATTGCTGGAAAATCGCCTGACAGCACATTTGTTACGCATCGAAGCCAAGCTGGATGCGACTGCTCTTAAAGCCGAACAAAACTCATTTACGAGAGGATAAAATCATGGATAAACCGAAATTAGTAGCGTTGCCTTCCAAAAAAGCGGGGGCAACGGAAGCTTTGTTGCAAGATGCTCAGCGTGAAATGGAAGCTGATATTTTGGCCCGCACCTTGTGGGGGGAGGCGCGCGGCGAGGGTAAAACAGGCATGGAGGCCGTTGCTATGGTTATTTTGAACCGTGTTGAAATTGCACGAAAAGCAGGCGGGTTCTGGTGGGGGAATTCGGTGATCGAAGTGTGTCGCAAGCCGTATCAGTTTTCCTGTTGGAACAAGGATGATCCGAACATGTCCAAATTATTGAGTGTCGGGGAAGATAATCCGTATTTTGTGACGGCTTTGCGCGTTGCGCGTCGGGCGTTGCTCGGGTTTTTAAAGGACCAGACCAAAGGGGCAACACATTATCATGCGCGAAATGTACAGCCCTATTGGGCCAAAGGTCAACGCGCTGTTGCGGTGATCGGGCGTCATATTTTCTATCGTTTGGCGGGGGATTAGATGGCACTTCCTATTCTGGCACAGCTTGGGATTCCTGTTTTGGTAAAGGGATTGGCCTCAGGGTTGGCTGAATTAAAATCTCCTGTGGCGCAAGGGGCGTCTGCAGCGCTTTCGGAACTGAGTACCGCGTTCGGGAGCGGGGCAATCAGCGATACGCAAATGGCTGAACTTCATCGGCATCTCGAGAAGATGGAAGAGGTTGCCGCAAAAGAGCGTGAAGTGTCTGTGGCACAAGTCAATGAAAGCTTGAGGGCAGAGGTGGCGTCGAATGATCCTTATGTCCGGCGGATGCGTCCGACGTTCGGCTATATCATTGCCCTGACATGGGGAGCGCAGATGTTCGCTTTGGCCTATATTATTATCTTTGAGACCTCACAGGCGGCGTTGGTCATCGAATCGATTGAGCGGCTCGGGACGATTTGGGCGGTCGGGTTATCGGTCTTGGGGGTTTATGTGTATAAACGCAGCGAAGAAAAACGCGGGAATTTTTCCAAAGATATAATAAGTGAGGCGGCAGCAGAAAATTCACGAAAGAGAACGCCCTATAACAGTTAACTGCTTTTTGCTATGGTCAGGTCTATAAGTTCGCCCTATACTTATAGTCGTTCTATTTAAGAATAGGACACATCTGCGAATGAAGCCGTTTTTCAAAAAACCTCCTCAAAGTACCGCTATGTACGTTGTTGTCGGTTTTTTAAAAAGCCAGTCATTCTCGATCGGTGTCTTATTCTAAATAAAAATGACTATGGGCGGTTATAAGGAGCCGAAATATATGGGAAATTATCTCGACAACCGAAACAAACCTTCCGAAATCGATCTTGATCATAGCTTTGATATGTTCTCCCGCAATGCCCATCCGGTGATCGGTATGGCCAGAGAGTTCTTCAAACTTGAGGCTTCGGGCGGAGTTATGCTGGTTATTGCCGCCGTATTGGCTTTGATTGTTGCCAACACGCCGTTGTATGAGCTTTATGACTTCGTTTTGAACGATGTCAATTTTACGATCGGCTTTATGGGACCGAATGACGGCGGACCGTTTCTGGATAAGTCCGTCTTGCACTGGATCAATGACGGTCTTATGGCCATCTTCTTCTTTCTGGTGGGATTAGAGATTAAGCGCGAAGTGATGCGCGGCGAGTTGGCATCCAAAGAAAAAGCTCTTTTACCGATTGTGATGGCTATCGGCGGTGTGGCGTTGCCGTCCTTGATTTATTACGTAGTTAATATGGGTGAGGGCGGCTTGTCCCACGGATGGGCTGTGCCAGCGGCGACCGACATTGCATTTTCGCTTGGTATTCTCGCGTTGCTTGGGTCACGCGCGCCAGTGTCGTTGAAAATTACGCTGACCGCTATTGCTATCATTGATGATTTGATGGCCATTCTGATTATTGCCTTTTTCTATTCCGGCGGGATGGCAACGACACCGCTTATGATTGCCGGTGTGGCTGTTTTGGGTTTATTTGCCCTAAATCAGAAGAAGGTTGTTACCACTGCCCCTTATGTTCTTGTCGGGTTTGTGTTGTGGGTGGCTTTGCTGAAATCCGGCATGCATCCGACAATCGGCGGTGTTTTGACGGCGTTTGCTATTCCGCTATCTTGTCCGCGCCGCCCGTGGTTGACACCTGTCGAGACTTTGGAGCATGCACTTCACCCGTGGGTGTCTTATATGATTTTGCCGCTTTTTGCTTTTGCCAATGCCGGTGTTTCCTTTGCCGGTATGGGGCTGCATAGTTTCGGTGAATTGGTCACACTCGGGATTATCGCGGGTCTGTTTATCGGGAAGCAGGTTGGGATCTTCCTACCGCTCTTTATTGCTGTCAAAGCCGGATGGGCCAAGCTGCCTCAGGGGGCGAATTGGGGCCAGACCTATGGTATGGCTGTTCTTTGCGGGGTCGGGTTTACCATGTCGCTGTTTATCGGTGAGTTAGCATTTGACGAACATGAAGTTCAGTCTTCAGTGCGTCTTGGCGTGCTGACCGGCTCTTTGATTTCCGCCTTTATCGGGTATGCAATTATCCGCTTCTCGGCACGTCATAAATAAGATTGACCCATAAAAAAAGAGCGCGTTCCAGGCGGGGAGAGAGGAAACGCGCTCTTTAGTTTGGATCAGCTCTTATTAGGCCAGAGCTTTTATTCCCTCTAGAGAATTAGAGTATGCGTTTTGGCAGTGCGGCGGCGATGGCGATGAATGCTGCGCCGATAACCAATCCGAGCCATTGTCCGTCCATTAGAGTGACGGATTTTTCATTGCCTGTATCAGCAAGAGTTACCGCTCCACCCAAAACCTTATCGAACAGGGCTGTGTCTTTGATGGCTCCATAAATCAGGGCATAAACAAATGCGCCGAGCAATCCGCCGATTACAAAAAACATAGCATCTTTTCGGCCAGTCATAGCGGCCCCTAATCCCGTTCCCGGGCAATAGCCCGCTACAGCAAATCCGCTTCCCAACAGGGCACCGCCCAACAGGACACCCCAGTAAGCTTTTTTGATCGAGATATGGCTTGGGTCAACTATTCCTGCCATTAATCCGCCAAAGAGCAGAACCGCAGCAATGCCGATGCCGAGCATGATGGCTTTCATTAGGAACGTGTCGCGGAGGCGCAACATATTGATGATGTTTTGCGGGTTTGTTGCCCCGACACGGTTCAGAGCAAATCCGAATAAAAGTCCGAGAATAATGGGAAGTGCGTATGTCATATCGGCTCCTATTCTGTGTCGTGTTTTTTATTGAAGAGAATGATCGCCAGCGGGATGCCCACGGCGAAGGCGCCTGCGGCGAACATAAACCCCGAGACAGACATTTGCATGATACCGCTCATCATATGGCCAGAGGTGCATCCGCCTGCGAGACGGGCGCCAAACAGGACAATAAAACCGGCAGCAAATGAAGCCACATAGCGTTTCATTTTGCTTTCACCAAAGCGGGATGCCCAAACTTCGGGCATGGATTTTTGCAGACCTTCCGGTTTGTCTCCTTTGAGGAGAGAGGACAAGAATGCGCCGACCATCAGGGAGGCAACAAACAGCATGCCGTAAGAAACCGGATTCTCAATGGCTTTGGCCATTTTTCCGTCGGATGAATTGAGGTAAGCGTTCGGAGAGCTATAGCCTGACTTGGACGCTTCATCTGCGATGACAATGTCGGGATTGACGGCATTCCAGATAATCCCGTCCGTAATGACAAATTCTGTTGAAACTCCGATCGGTTTAATCAGAAAAACCGACAGAAAAAAGACGGCCCCAAGGAGTATCCCGCCAGCCAGCCAAGGTAGTGTTTTCGGCATTTTTGTCTCCCGCACACATGCTTATATTAATAATTCTTAATATTAAGTTCGATTAATATGATTGTCAAGTCCCTTCCGATCTTGGTACACTCTGCCTATGGCAAAACATTCCGACATGACTGAAGTTTTGGGCGTTCTCAAGGTGTTAAACCACCCTGTGCGCCTGAGTATCTTGTGTAATCTCATTGAAAAGGGCGAGATGACCGCCGGAGAGATCGTGGCACAGGAAGAGGTTTTCGCCTCACAATCCCAAACATCGCAATATCTCAAAATTCTTAAAGATGAGGGGTTGGTGACATCACGCAAAGACGGGCAATTCGTTATTTATGCTCTGGCTTCCGAGGAAGTTAAAGTTTTAATTGCGACGTTGCATGAGCTTTATTGTCCCAAGAAATGCTAGTGTTTCTGATACTCTCACGCCATTCGGAAAAAGCGCGCGAAATATAATGTCCGTATTTTGTGTTGCAATAGACCATAATTCGTGTTTTCATTTCCCTATGAACTTACTTGCTGCCCCACTTTTGACCGTTTCTCTGATTGCTGCCATGATCGGCAAAGCAGCAGGCGCAGGCGCAGCAGCAGCATGTGCGGCGGCTTAGCCCGCTACATTTTCACTCCCCCCTCTCAGCACAAATAGAAAATTAATCCCTACAAGCGATAATCAGGGTATGAAGATGTTTACAAATCCGCTTGAGCGCAGCTCAAATCCACATTTTTCAGGCGATGACTCCCACGAGACATCCCAGCCGCAGATGGAAAGTTTCCCTCTGTCCAAGAATACGTACCGCAATTGTTTCAAGACAATGGGCGCCAATAAGGCCGCAGACTTGCTCCGTTACGGCAAGGCCAAGGAGGGATGTATCTCTCTGGGGCAAGGTGAGGGTACACGTCCGACGCCTGATTTTATCTGTGAGGCCGTGAACAAGGCTTTGGCTGACGGTAAGACATTCTATAGTTTCGGTGCAGGGTCGCCCGAACTGCGTCAGGAAATTTCGACGTATTATTCCCGTGTGTATAATGTGCACCTTCCGACCAACCGCATTACAGTTACCAGTTCAGGAACAAATGCCGTTCATTATGCCTTGATGTCCATTCTTGAAGAAGGGGATGAAGTTGTTGCCGTGACACCGATCTGGAAAAATCTGATCGGCATTACGGAGCTGGCAGGCGGCAGTATTAAAGAGTTTCCGATGGTTCAGGATGAAACAGGATGGACACTTGATCTTGATCGTCTATTCGAAACCTGTTCCTCTTCGACCAAGGCGTTGTTGATTGTCACACCGAATAATCCGACAGGCTGGACGATGTCCGCGACGGATGTCAAACGTGTCTTTGATTTTGCCCGCGAACGCGGTATCTGGATTATCGCCGATGAAGTCTATGGGCGCTGTGTGCATGATTTGAATCGTGCACCAAGCTTTTTGGATTATGCCGACGAGAATGACCGATTGTATGTCATCAACAGTTTCTCGAAGAGCTGGGCGATGACCGGTTGGCGTCTTGGCTGGCTTGTCGGACCTGCTGATGCCGAAGACAAAATCCGTGATCTGATCCTTTATGAGAATATGGGTCCTCCGACCTTTACGCAGGTTGGCGGTATTGAAGCTTTGCGTCATGGTGAAGAGTTTCTGGCCTCCCAGAAAGAGCTTTGGATGCGTAATTTGGATGTTGTAATGGCCCGTTTATCAAAGTTTCCTAATCTAAAAGTTGTGCGCCCGAACGCGGCTTTTTATGCCTTTATCAAGGTCGATGGCGACGTTGATTCTTATACTCTGGCTAAAGAAATGATTGATGATGTCGGCCTGTCTTTGGCTCCGGGAGCGGCTTTCGGGCATGGGTTCGAGACCTACTTGCGTCTGTGCTTTGCGGTTGAAACGGATGTTTTGAATCGTGCTCTGGATCGTTTGGAGCAGTTCTTTAACCGCTAAAAACCCCTAAATTTGACGGAGAAAGATTAATTTTTTATATATCTTTCTCCGGTATACTCCGGAATAGAATAATTTATAAAAAAATAAGGTGTGTACATGTCTATTTCTGCTGATCTTGATCCGGTTACCCGTTACGAAGAGCGTTTGAAACGGGATCATGAATTAACTCTGGATGATCGTATTCGCGAGATTGTCGATTTCGCAGAACGTTTAGAACAAAGTGTTGTAAACGGCACAGTATACCAGAGTGAGTCTCAAGGTGGCGGATATGCTTTGTCCAGTTGCGTCCGTGATGATTTTTCAATCCCGACAGGAACAGCGCCTCATTCTATCCAGTTGTTGATGCAGCGTTTGAATGAAGAAGTTGATGCTCAGGATGTCGCCCTTTCTGCGGCCAGTTATGAAGATATTCAGTATGCCGTCGAAAAGATTGACTCTTTGGCTGAGCGCATCAAGCGTGACCATCATTTGCATCAGGATTATTCCCATGTTCTGGACCAAATTCTTGCATCGCGACCTGTGCTGCATAAAGAGCTGAATGAATTGGCGCAGCGCAGTGTTCAACCCGGTCCGACCTTATCGGAACGAGTGTTTGAGGTTGCCAGATTTGCCGAAGATTTTACCGCGTTGGTTATGGCCGGTCGTGTCTATGAGAATGAAGCAAATGGCGGCGGATATGCCGTTACCAGCGAAGTTCGCCCGCAGTACCATGTACCGACCGGGACTATGCCTGCCACGGTTTCAGGACTTCTTGAGGAGATACATAAAAGATGTGTGTCGCGTGACAGAACTCTTGAACCATATCAAATGAAAATGCTGGAAGGTGCTGTGTCCCAGTTTGATAAGGCCGCACGTTCTATTCAATCTGATTCCAGATTAACATCAATTTATTCAGGTGTTGCCGAGTATATTGCCGAATGCGAACCGGGAATGCTCAAAACCTTGGATGCTTTAAAGCATCATGTCAAAGATACAGGGAGCCTCCCCGGCTATAAGTTTTAGAAAACGTTGCGGTTTTCTTCCTATTTCCGATCAAGTGTCAGAAATTCGTATGACCAGGTGTCATCGGATGACTCGCGACGTTCGGTCATTTCCCATTCCTCATCTTTAATTTCAGGGAACCATGCGTCGCCTTCAACATCGGCATGAACGATTGTCAAATAGATGCGGTCGGTGAATGGTAAGGCCTGTTCATAGATGCTTGCGCCGCCCATGATAATGGTCTCGGCGTCGGGGTGATCGGATTTTGCTTTGGCGACTGCATCTTCGAGAGACGTGCAGCCTGTTACGCCATCATAGGTCACCGGCGAACGACTGACGATATAATGCGGGCGACCGGGGAGAGGTTTCCCGATCCGTGCCAGAATCGAGTCAAATGTCTTGCGGCCCATAATGACGGGTTTTCCTGTGGTGGTCGTTTTAAAGAATTTCAAATCTTCAGGGATATGCCACGGCAGGTCGTTTCCTTTGCCGATTGTCCTGTTTTCTGCCATTGCCACAATAAGTGAAATCATTCTTGTTTCCATTCTCCATATTTGCGGCAACGTTAGGCATCATACCCCAAAAAGTCAACCGTGGCCGAGGGTAAGGGGTTGTTTTTCACCGCAGGAGACTTATAGTCGGGATATGAAACATTATATTCTTATACCGCTGTTTTTATTTGTTTTTTCCCTGCAGTTCTTCGGACAATTTTTTGGGCAGAATTTTGGAACTTTTTCAAGTGCTCCGGCGTTTGCTCAACATTCAGCTTCGTCAAGTGATGCGAAGGCCGATGAGGTCATTACAAAAGACGATGTCTCGAACCTGATTGACACGTTAGAGAACGATCAGTCCAGAGAGAAGTTTCTGGGAGATCTTAAAACTCTTGTGCAACAGCAGAAGGCTCAGGCTGCTGAAGAAGATGCTCCGTTGGCAGCTCCTTTGACCGAGGCGATCGGTGTGCGTGCCGGCGTTTCCCAAGCGGTTGATACTTACGAAAAATTTCTAGATGAAAATAATTTGTCCGCGTCACTTGTGTCGCAATTTGTGGGTAGTTCTATTGTTTTGATGATTGCTCTCGGGTTTTTGTTAGGTGTTCGCAAGATGTCCAAAAAGATCCTGAAAATGGTTGATAAACTCTCGCAAAAAATCGGAATCAAGCTCTCACGCCTCAATGTCTACACCAATGTCTTGCAGTTTATTTTGAAGGTCCTGATTTCTGCGATGGCGGTCTATACTTTGGGAAAAATCTGGTCTATCGGATTTGTCGACGCGTTCTTTGAAAGTGTTCAGATGCGCGCCTTTATCGGGACATCCTTTACAGTTCTTTTTGTGGCCTTTGTTGCGGCTGTGATTTGGGAGGCTGTCGGGATTTATCTCTCTTATATGTTCAAACAGGCGGACAGCCAAAATCAAACCCGCGTTAAAACTTTGCTGCCGATTGTGCGCAATGTTGTGATGATGGTTGTTTTTGTGTTGTTCGGGTTGGTGCTTCTTTCCGAGGTCGGGATTAATGTTACGCCGCTTCTGGCAGGGGCAGGTGTGATCGGTGTGGCTATCGGGTTCGGTGCGCAGACCATGGTCAAAGACTTTCTTTCAGGCTTTACGATTATTCTGGAGGATTTGTTCCGTGTCGGAGATGTCGTGACATTGGGCGGAAATACAGGGGTTGTGGAACAGATTACCCTCAGGAAAGTTCAATTGCGCGATGTGGCGGGCATTGTTTATACCGTTCCGTTTTCCGAGATTACGACCATCCAGAATTTGACCAAGGATTACAGTTTCTACGTCATGGATATTGGCATTACTTATAACGTTGATACGGACAAGGTGGTTGAGGTTCTTCATCAGGTTGATGAGGATCTCCGTGCTGATGACGAGTATGGTCCACTTATTCTTGATAAGCTCGAGATTATGGGTGTCGACCAATTTGCCGATAGTGCTGTTGTGATTAAAGCACGTATTAAAACGCTGCCGATCAAGCAATGGTTTGTCGGTCGTGAATTTAACCGTCGTATGAAACATGCTTTTGATAAGGCAGGTATTGAGATTCCATTCCCGCAGCGGACAGTTACAGTTGTTAATACGGGTTCTCCCGCGTTACCTCAGGCTGTGATTGAAGGCGCGGTGGACTAGAAAAAATAAAAGGGCCAGATGGCCCTTTTTTTGTGTCTCTTACAAATAGAGGCTACGGCCTTCACGCTTGTTTCTCGCCTTGATAAGAGGCGAAGCATCTTTTGATACCTCCCAGAAACCACGTTCGACTTCATTCATCATAAAGGCCAGTTGTTCTCTGGTGAGGTCTTCGGTTGCGACTGTAAAAGCTGTATCGGACTGAAAAACTCCTACTAAGCGGACCCCTTCTTTATCCGACAAGGCTTGGCGCGCTTTGTCAAAACGCGGGCGGGTGGAAACTCCGGGAGTCAGGCTATCTGTTCTTGCAGCAATTCTGAAATATTCCAACATAATACTCTCTTTTAAGGCTGGAGGTTGTGGCAGCCTTAAAGCATGATTATGGTATTCGTGCAAGTTTTAATATTGCCGCAGCGCGGGACTCTAAAGTCCCAGATATTTTGCAAAGACCGGATCGGTCACCGCCATAAATTCTTCAACGATTTCGGTGTAATCTTCCGGTTTACCGAGGTCGGAATTCACGGCTCCGTGACTCTTAGCGAGAGGGAGCGTATCGGCCAAAATGCCCAATGAGTCGAGTTTTTCTGCCATTTGTTTGGCTTGACCACAGGAATCGTCAGGGCGCGTTGTGGAGCAAACCCCTAACCATGGAAGAGATTGTGCGCTGATCTGGTGATAGGGAGAGGCTGCGATCTGGTGTTCTTTGTCCGAACCGAAGGCTTCGTTATAGACATCGACCATGATGCGTGGCGGGTTTTGCATCTGGGTAATAACATTGGTTGCGCCAGAGTCCAGAGAGATGACGGACGAGACGGGTTTGGCCCCGAACTCTGCCCTGAGGGCTGCGTTTGCTGCATACATCGAGACCAGGTGTGCTCCTGCCGAGTGCCCCATCAAGACGATATGGTTGGCGTCCCCGCCCCAGTTTGCTGCATTTTTCTGAATGAAGGCCATGGCTTTTGCCATCTCGCGCGTTTGCTCATAGGCATCAAGTCCGTCAGTAATCATCGGGTAATTGACTGATATCAACATAAATCCTTTTGGAACCCAGCGTGCCACTTTGTTTTCTGTGACAAATTTCATGGTTTTATCACCCACGCACCAGCCGCCGCCGTGAACCATGACGATAATGGGGGCAAGTTTTGATTTGTCGGTGTTTTTGACGGATGCAGGCAAGAAGATATCAATTTTTTCGAGCTCTTTATCCCCATAGGCAACATCGGCTATATCCGCTTTCGGGCCTTTTGTGCGCTCGCCCTGAAATTTTTGCGCTTTGGAAAGTCTTTTAGAACAAGAGCGGTCACCGATGCCGCCACCAGATGCGCCTAATCCATCCAGTATGCTCTCTGAGTTGCCAGATTCTTCCGCCTTGTTTTGGCGGCGTTCGATGATGCGCTCGATCAGCTTTTTACGGAATTCACCGTCGGCGGCGTGGGCTTTATGAGATGTCGGGGTGGACAGGAAGAAAGACAGGCTGAGTATGCCTATCAGTAGCGGTTTAAAGGTCATGGAGTCTCCGTGGCTTTAAAATGTTTCCTGATCATAGTGTACAGGTAAAGCGCCACGAAATAAAAGAGGTAAAGTTCCAGAACTTCGCTGATGCGCCAGAAGAACTTCAGATGGAAGGCGTCGCACAGCGTATCCGTAATTTTGAGAGAGAGGGCAATTAGGGCCGTCGGCAGCAATTGGTAGTCGCCGTAAATGTCTTTGAATTTTTCGGGAAGTTTTGCAGGATTGAATATTTTCAGGAGCGGGATGATGATTCCCCCTACCAGTACGCCAATCTGTAGCAAGATTTGTGGTTTTTGGTCAAACCATGACGAGGTGTTGTGCAGATTGGTTTCATTCTGGTCGTTAAGAGCTGACCAGCCTTCCGGCGTGTCCCAATAGAAAATCCATTGACCCCAACTGACTTCTTCGCCTGCCACGTAGAAAGACGCGAGGGCAGCTATGCCAAACCAGAGTTTCAGCCATTTTCCTTTGATGCGGATGGTCAGGTAGGTTGCCATGACAAAGGCAATAAACATCGTGACGGCCTGCATAGTTTCATGGGGGCCACCTTCTTTAAGGAGAAGTTCTTTTGTTGCTCCGCTTAAAAAAACTTCTATTCCCAACTGGATCAGGATCAGCAATACGGGCACGCCGATCCAGAGGGTTTTATTCAATATTGTATCTCTCACAGAATGATATTTATTCCACTGTAACCGATTTGGCAAGGTTTCTTGGTTGGTCGACATCTGTGCCTTTTGCCACAGCTGCGTGGTAGGCCAGCAACTGGATCGGCAAGGCATAGAGGATTGGCGTAATAAACGGGTGCATTTCGGCAATGGTCACGACCCATTGGCAGGATGGCCCCAGATTTTTTGCACCTTTTTCGTCCGTAATCAGCAAGACTTTGCCGCCGCGGGCGATGGTTTCCTGTACGTTCGAGGCTGTCTTTTCAAACAATTTGTCTGATGGCGCCAAGACGACTACGGGGACGTTTTCGTCAATGAGGGCAATCGGTCCGTGTTTCATTTCGCCTGAGGCGTAGCCTTCGGCATGGATATAGGAAATTTCTTTGAGCTTTAAGGCGCCTTCCAGAGCCAGAGGGTAGAGCGCGCCGCGTCCCAAATAGAGCACGTCACGCGCCTGGGAAATGTCCTTGGCGATGTTCTGGATTTCCGCATCATGCGAGAGAATTGTTGCAGCAATTTTCGGCATAGCGCGCAGTTCATAGGCATGGTCTGCTTCTTGTGCCTGAGAAATAACTCCCTTGGCAGACGCTAGAGACAGAGCCAGACATGCGAGGGTGGTTAATTGGGTCGTGAATGCCTTGGTCGATGCCACGCCGATCTCGGGTCCGGCCAGCGTATGGAGGCATAGATGGGCTTCGCGTTCGATGGTACTTTCAATGGTGTTCACAATCGCCAAGCACATCTGGCGTTCACTTTTGCAATATCTGAGGGCTTCGAGCGTGTCGAGTGTTTCCCCTGATTGGGAGACAAAGATCGCCATACCATCTGCCGGGAGCGGAGCTTCGCGGTAGCGGAATTCAGAAGCAACGTCGACTTCGCACGGGACACGCGCGACTGTTTCAAACCAGTATTTTGCAACAAGGCACGCGTAGTAAGCCGTGCCGCAGGCAATGAGTGTGATGCGTGGCGCGCGCAGCAAAGCTTCCAAAACTTCATTAGGCAGCGTGATGCGGCCTGTGGTCGGGTTGACGAAGCTGTTGAGCGTATCGGCAATGACTGCGGGTTGTTCGTAGATTTCTTTCAGCATGAAATGGCGGTATTCGCCTTTGCCGGTGGCAAGGCCTGATTGGGCCGTAATGCGCACAGGGCGGTCTACCGGTTTCTTTTTGGCATTCATAATACGTGCGTTGTCATTGGTGACAACCAGACGGTCTCCGTCTTCTAGGAAGCAAATTTTGCGCGTGAACGGGGACAGAGCGTACGAGTCAGAGGCGATATACATTTCATTTTCGCCGTAGCCGATAGCCAGTGGTGTGCCTTGGCGTGCGCCGATCAGCATATTTTCTTCGCCTGTGAACATCAGGACCACCGAGTACGCACCGCGCAGGCGGTCGAAAGCTTTATGTGCTGCGTCTTCGGGTTTTTCCCCTTGGGTCATGTAATGGTCAACCAAATGGGCGATGACTTCGGTATCCGTATCTGTTTCAAAACGGACTTGATGGGATTTCAGTTCTTCTTTGAGTTCGGCATAGTTTTCGATGATGCCGTTATGCACGACTGCAACGCGCTTTGTGGCGTGCGGGTGGGCATTGTTTTCGGTTGGTTCGCCGTGTGTTGCCCAGCGTGTATGGCCGATGCCGATTGTTCCTGTCATCGGGGTTTGTTTCAGGCGTTCTTCCAGATTGACGAGCTTGCCCTCGGCACGGCAGCGGATAATGGCGTTATCGTGCAAGGTTGCGACGCCTGCCGAGTCATAGCCGCGATATTCAAGACGCTTTAGTCCTTCTACGAGTGAAGGGACAATATTCTTTGTTGAGACGATTCCGATAATTCCGCACATGATGTGTGTTCCTGTTTCCCTGTTGTTATGATTTTAGTTTGCCTTTGGCTTTTCCCGCCAAGGATTTTGTTTCTGCACGTGCAATGACAAGAGCGTCTTGTTCGACGTCTTTGCTCAATGTACTGCCAGCCGCAATATACGCGCCGTTGCCAATTTCAATCGGGGCAATGAGTGAGCTGTTCGAGCCGATCATGACATTATCGCCGATGATGGTTTTTGATTTTTTCTGTCCGTCGTAATTTACGGTAATCGCGCCGCAGCCAAAGTTGGAGTGTGCGCCCAATTCGGCATCTCCGATATAGCCCAGATGGTTGGCTTTTGCGCCTTCCTTGATATGGGCGTTTTTGACCTCGACGAAGTTACCGATGCGAGCGTCTTGTTCGATTACGGTATCGGGGCGAATGCGGGCGAACGGGCCAATGGTGGCGCCTGATTTAATTTTAGCCCCTTCGATATGGCTGAAGGCGCGGATTTCAACATTATCTTCGATCTCGACATTTGGGCCGAAGATGACGGATGGGCCGATAATGGTATCGCGGCCGATTTTGGTGTCCGCAGCAAAATATGTTGTGTGCGGGTCAAGAAGGGTGACGCCATCATCCATGATTGCAAGGCGTTTTCTGTGTTGCCACAGGGCTTCGAGGTCGGCCAGTTGTGCGCGGGAGTTGACTCCTTTGAGTTCCGTGAAGTCTCCACGAATGACGCCTGTCGCCAGATCGTCTTCTTTAAAAATAGTCGGAAGATCGACCAGATAAAATTCTTTTTGGGCGTTTTTGTTCCCTATGCGCTCAAGACGATCCGCCAAGCCGTCGCCTTCCATGACCATCAGGCCAGAATTGACGAGGCGTACCAGACGTTCATCATCATTTGCGTCTTTTTCTTCGACGATGCGGTTTAATGTTCCGTCACCGTTTTGAAAGATGCGTCCGTAGCCTGTCGGATCAGGAGCCGCCATTGCCAGAACGGTTGCACCCAAATCTTTGCCAAGGCGGTGGTGGTTAATCAATGCTTCGAGCGTGTCTTTGCTGACGAGCGGGACATCCCCATAAAGCACCAGAACTTGTCCTTTAAAGTCGCCGAGTTCTGCTATTGCGGACTTGACGGCATCGCCTGTGCCGCGTTGTTGTTTTTGAATGGCAGTCGGGTGCGGGGCGACGGCTGCCTTCACATCGTCCATACCTTCAGAGATAACGGTGATAATTTTTGACGGTTTTAAAGATTCTGCTGTTTTCAGGATATGGCGGATCATCGGTTCGCCTGCGATTTTGTGCAGGACTTTCGGCAGAGATGATTTCATGCGCGTGCCTTTTCCGGCAGCCAGAATAATTACAGCAAGGTCTTTTACGGATTTTGTCATTTTCGGGGGTGTTATATTCGGTTTGATAGCTAAGTTACTCATAAATTCTCCATAGCCATTTTGCTTAAGCGAAAAGATCGCTCAAGTCACTAAATATTGCAGAAAATGACAGGGATTCTTGTCAATTATGGGGTTACTTTATTTTCATACGACGTCAAGTGCATGAAAAGGGTCCCATAGTCGGTTTTTACGCGGATTTTTACCGGCACATAAGGGTCATTTTCACTCATACGACCCAGCCAGAGTGTCGGAAGCGATCCGACTTTACGCCCCTGTTCCTGAATCGAGAGCCAGCCGCGCGGCTTTTTTCGCCATTTGCCTTTATCAGGCACAACTTCCACCTGACAGTAAATGCTCTCGCCTTGGAAAATATTGTATTTGCTTTCGGTCAGGGATTCGGTCGAGGTTTCCTTAAATACCAGCTTGAACGAGCGGTCCCCGTCAAAAATCAGCGAATCACCTGTGCAGCTCTTGGTTTGCGGCAAGGAACGCAGAAGTTGGTAGGTCGCAGTCAGCAGATCGGTTGTGTCTTTGCTGATTTCAGGATCAAGGTCCTTCGGGGTTTTATCGACCGGATCTTTTTCCTCGCGTGTTTCCGTAACTTTATAGCTCTTGAAATTGCCTTTTCCGTCGTACGTGTATTTCTTTTCTTCGGTTGCGGATTTCCATGTGGAGATGGACGCGTGCTCTAACGGATAGGCATGTCCGTCTTTATCGAAAATACCGGAGGTCGTGAAAACCCCTGACCATGGGGCAAGTGTTTTCAGAAAACCGCGGGTTTTTGAGGATAGGGTGATTTCATAATCTTTTTCGTTCGAGGTGATTGCCAGTTTGGCATTCAAGGCATGAATGCCGCCTGCGTACACATCGTACGTCATGGTTTGTGTTTCTTTTTCAGTATTTGCGTACGCTGAAGTAACTGTAACAATTGACAGAATGCAGGCAGTTGTGAGTGTTTTTACCGTCTTGAAATTCATTTTCGATCCTTTTTCGGCAGCTTCTCTTAGATAAACTGCAGGCGTGTGGAAATTCCCCCTTTCTTTTTTAAAGGAAAAACGGGGGTAGATTCAAGCTTCCTCAACGGCATCCATTGAAAAGATAGCTCTCTTTCGTCACTATCGGGTCAGAAAGAGGTTTAAATCCATGTTGCTTGCAGTAAAGCTCATTGTTGGTGCTTCGATGATCGGTCTGACGGTCATCCTTCATGCCATTGTCTGTGATCTGGTTTTGCGCTTTCTCAATCGCCATTCGAAACTCTTCTTCAGAAGCTTCGGCCAATTCTGGGCCATTCTGACATTGAGTGTATGCGTGTTTGCAATCGGCTCTGCCATTATGGCTGATATTTGGATGTGGACGCTGCTTTTATACTACCTCGAGCCGGAAGCTTTGGGGGATATTGAGACCGCTTTGTATTTTACGACCTCGACCTTTACAACGGTCGGGTATGGTGACATTGTTTTGACAGATGAATGGCGCATTCTTTCGGGGACAACTTCTATAAACGGGATGTTGTTGTTCGGATGGAGTACCGCCTTTATCTTTGAAATCATGGCCAAATTGTATCAGGATAAAAACCTGCCAAAATCCTAGAAAAATTTCATAGAAAACGTCATAGAGGGATCGAATGAGCGAACTGCAAAATATTATCAATGCTGCATGGGAAGACCGCAGCAATGTGACTACTCAAACACAAGGTGATGTGCGAGAGGCCGTTGAAATGGCCTTGGCAAAGCTGGATTGCGGCGAGTTTAGAATTGCCGATAAAAGTACAGGCCACTGGGTTGTGAATGATTGGTTGAAAAAGGCTGTTTTGCTGTCGTTTCGCCTGAACCCGAACCGCATGATGGATGCAGGGGATTCTGTGCGCTGGTGGGATAAGGTGCCTCTTAAAACCGGAGACTGGGAAGTCAGCAATTTTGTTGATGCCGGATTTCGTGCGGTCCCCGGTTCTGTTGTGCGCAAAGGCTCTTATGTTGCGCCCAGCGTTGTTCTGATGCCGTCCTTTATCAATATTGGTGCTTATGTCGATGAGGGGACTATGGTTGATACATGGGCCACGATCGGATCTTGTGCACAAATCGGTAAGAATTGTCACATTTCAGGCGGTGTCGGGATCGGCGGCGTTTTGGAGCCATTACAGGCCAATCCGGTTATTATTGAAGATAACGTCTTTATCGGTGCGCGATCCGAAGTTGCCGAGGGTGTGATCGTCGAAGAGGGAGCTGTCCTCTCTATGGGTGTGTTCCTTGGTGCGTCGACTAAAATTATTGATCGTGAGAGCGGCGAGATTTTCAAAGGTCGTGTTCCCGCTTATTCTGTTGTCGTTCCCGGAACGTTGCCGGGAGAAAAAGCCCATTTGGCCTGTGCGGTCATCGTCAAGCGCGTGGACGCCCAGACACGCAGCAAAACATCTATTAATGAGTTGCTTCGTGACTAATATCCTTGATTCTGTTGCTCTGACGCAGGCTTTGGTGCGTTGCCCGAGTATTACCCCCCATGATGCAGGTGCTTTGGAAGTGCTGACGGTTGCTCTGGAAGGCTGTGGCTTTACCGTCACGCGGTTGCCGTTCCAGAAAGAGGGCACAGATAGAATCGAAAATATTTTTGCACGGATCGGAACTAAAGGACGCCACGTTAGTTTTTTAGGGCATACGGATGTTGTTCCTGTCGGTCGCGAGAGTGATTGGACCCACCCGCCTTTTGCTGCCGAGATTGTGGACGGTAAGCTGTATGGGCGCGGCGTGGCGGATATGAAGGGCGGCGTTGCTGCTTTTGCTGCGGCGTGCTCGGATTTTCTTGCGCAGCATCCTGATTTTGACGAGAGTATCAGCTTGATGATTACGGGTGATGAAGAAGCCATGGCGGTCAACGGGACGGTGTGTATGGTCGAGTGGGCCAAAGACAACGGTCAGTTGCCTGATGTGGCGATTGTCGGTGAACCGTCCAACCCGCAACATTCCGGACAGGTTATGCGTGTCGGACGCCGCGGGTCTTGGAACGGCCGTTTGACCGTAAAGGGCAAGCAAGGTCACAGTGCATATCCTGAACGCGCAGATAATCCGATCCCGAAATTGATGGCTATTCTTCAGAATGTTGTTGCGGATAAGCCCGATGACGGAAACGAGTTTTTTCCACCGACCCATATTGTGATTTCATCTGTTGATGTCGGTAACCCTGCACCCAATATTATTCCGGCTCGGGCCGAGGCGTTGCTCAATGCGCGGTTTAACAGTGTCTGGACGGGCGAGAGCTTTGATCGCCATATGCGCGAAGTTTTCGATAAGGCTGGCATCGCGTATGAATTGAAGAGCTGGTGCAATGCCGAGAGCTTTATGAGCTCCGGAGAAGAGTGGCGCGAATTATGTCGGGATGCCGTGACCGAGGTTACCGGACGGACACCACGCTATGACACAGGCGGCGGAACATCGGATGCGCGATTTGTTGCGCCGTTCTGCCCTGTTGTCGAGTATGGGGCATGTAATGCCACTATCCATCAGGTGGATGAATATTCCCCTGTTGCCGAAATCGAGGAATTGACGAAAACATATGTCAGAATTCTCGAAAAATATTTTTATGCTTAAATGAAACGCCCTTGACCTAGACGAGGGCTTTTCTTATTTATTTTTTACATTTCTTTGGGACCGGATAAGGAGTTTATCAATGCGTTCTTTTCTATCTATGACAAGATTATCTGTTTTGAGTTTTGCGGTTTTGACTTTTTCCGTGCCGATGAGCCCGATGGCCCATGCAGGATTGTTCGGCAGTGATAAAGACAAAGAAGCAGAGGTTCAGGAAGCATCTCCACCGGGAAATGCTCCGCGCAGCTTTGCCGATTTATCCGAAAGCCTGTTGCCTGCGGTCGTCAATATTTCTTCGACCACCAAAGTGACCCAGCCGAGCGGTGAAATGCCCGAGATGCCTGAATTTCCTGAAGGGTCTCCGTTTAATGAATTCTTCAAGGATTTTATGGAGCGTCAAGGTCAAGGTGGGGAAGGTCAGTCTCTGCCGTCTACTTCTTTGGGATCGGGTTTTGTCATTGACGCCAAGAAAGGTCTGGTTGTCACCAATAATCACGTGATTAAGGATGCCGATGAAATCCGTGTGATCTTTAATGATGATGTGACGTTGGACGCCGAGTTGGTCGGAACGGATGATAAAACCGATTTGGCTGTTCTGAAAGTTGATCCGAGCAAGCGTAAATTGTCCGAAGTGCCTTTTGGCGACAGTGACAAGATGCGCGTCGGGGATTGGGTTTTGGCGATCGGGAATCCGTTTGGTCTTGGCGGGACTGTGACTGCGGGAATTATTTCTGCGCGCCAGCGGGATATTCATTCCGGTCCTTATGATGACTTTATTCAAACGGATGCATCCATCAACCGCGGAAACTCGGGTGGGCCGATGTTTAACCTGAAAGGTGAAGTGATCGGGATTAATACGGCGATTTATTCGCCGTCAGGCGGATCAGTCGGGATCGGGTTTGCTATCCCATCCGATTTGGCAAAACCTGTTGTCGACCAGATTGTCGAGTTCGGGCGGACGCGTCGCGGATGGTTGGGTGTTAAAATCCAGACTATCACGGATGAAATTGCCGAGAGCATGGGACTTCAAGGAACGAACGGTGCGTTGGTTGCCAGCGTGACACCTGACGGACCTGCTGCAAAAGCCAAAATTCAGCAAGGGGACGTGATCGTTGAATTTAACGGACACAAGCTTGATGCTATGCGCCAATTACCGCGCATTGTTGCCGAGACACCGGTCGGTCGCAAAGTGCCTGTCAAGGTCTTGCGCGACGGCAAGGATGTGACGCTCTCTGTTGTGGTCGGTGAGTTGGAAAAGGCCGAAGATGACGGGCTGTTGGCAGAGAACAATTCAGAGGAAGGCAAAACACAAAATGCCAAATCGTCTGAGTTGGACGGAACAGGCGTTTTTGTCAGTGCGATGACTGCATCAGGTCGCGAGATGTTCGGTATTCCTGACACTGTCAAAGGTTTGTTGGTTACAAAAGTGGCGGCCGGTTCTGATGCCATGATGAAAGGATTGGTTGCGGGAGACGTTATCGTCCAGATCAATCAGACTGATGTCACGACTGTTGAAGCTGCGCAAAAACAGATCAATGAGTTGATGAAGGATAAGGATGCGAAGAAAACCGTTTTGCTTTTGGTTGATAATCAAGGGCGCGGGGATGTTCGGTTCGTAGCCTTGAAATTATCTGACAAGAAATCGGATGCCAAGAAGAAGTAATGCCGGATAAAATTTGTGTTCATATTATAGCGGGGCCGACTGCCAGCGGGAAGTCGGCCCGTGCTTTGGAGATCGCAGTCGCGCAAGGCGGCGTTGTTATTAATGCCGATTCGATGCAGCTTTATGACGGGTTGGCGATGTTGACGGCGCAACCTTCAGAAGCAGATTGTGCTGCTGCCCCGCATAGGCTTTACGGGTGTTTGACGCCAGCATCCCAGACCAATGCCGTGTCGTGGCGCGAAATGGCTTTGACGGAAATTTATGCTGCGCGCGATGCGGGTCGTGTGCCGATTGTTGCGGGCGGCACAGGTTTTTATCTAAAGGCTTTGATGGAAGGGTTATCGCCTATTCCTGAAGTTCCTGAAGAGGTGCGCGTTCTGAGTGAAGATTTAATGGATTCCATCGGGATAGAGGAATTTTTCAAGCAGTTGAGCGAGATTGATCCTGTGTGGTGTGCTGCGGCTGATCCGCATAATCGCCAACGTCTGGTGCGCGCGTTTGAAGTATATCATCATACCAAAAAGCCTCTGTCTTATTGGCAGAATTTGCCCAAAATCGGCGCGCCTGATGATCTGGATTTCAAAGTTGAGATTATTTTGCCCGAGCGTGAGGTGTTATATCGCCGTTGTGACGCACGATTTGACCAGATGATTGCCGAGGGCGTTTTAGAGGAAGTAGCCGCCTTTGATAATTTGATCGAGCGCGGCTTTGTGCCGTCTTCTTGCCCGCTGACCCATGCGCTGGGGTTCAGACCTTTGCAGCAACATCTTAATGGTGAGATGGATTTGGACACGGCAGTAATGCTTTCCAAAAACGAAACACGCCACTATGCCAAACGGCAAGTGACGTGGTTTAAACACCAGATGTCTCACGCTTCTTAGGTGAATTCAGGCTTCAAGCCCTCTTTCACAAGGGCTGCGACTTGTTGTTTGATCCGCTTGTTTACGACGCTGACCGCGAGGCCATATTCGCTCGCGAGGTCACGTTGGGTTTTTCCTGCGCCGCAGTCTTCGGGGTCGTCACAGCATTTACGTGCATTTTCCAGCATCATATGTGTTTCAGGCACACCCTCACGCTCCAGAATTTTGCGCAAAATCCGGTTGTTCAGGCTTTGCTCTTCTTCATGGAGAACAGCAATCTCGGGCGGCAAGAGCGTTTGCGTATAAAAGCCCTCGGGCAAATCAGGAATAAAGTTTTGCCCTAGAGAGGTTTCGCCCTCCGGATGATCTTCTGTTGTACTCAGGGCAACATATTGCAAGGGGCCTGCGATTTTGAATCTGCGGTCTGCAGTGGTGCGGGCAACAGATGACGCCCATCCATTGAAGGCCTGATAGATCTTGCAGAAGCTTCCTGTTTTGCCTTTTTTGGCAAGAGTTTGGAGTTCCAGCAAAGTTAGAGAGATTTCTTGTTCAAGGTCATCCAGCGGCCATCTGTTGCCTGTCACGCGGTTCGCAAAAAAGGCGAGGCGTTGTCTGTTTTCCTCGAGGTATGTTGCGAGAGCTGCTGTATCAAACTGTTCAACGATTTTGAAATAGAGCGCGTGTTTCGGGTCTTCCCCCGTTGGTTCTTTTGGCATTGTTGTTGTCGGCATTTAATCGATCCCTGTTTTTTGTTGGAGAGTGGGCTAGATTTAAAAATATGTCAAATAAATAAAAATTGTCGCAGGTGTGAAATAAAATGTTGCATAGCGGCAGGGATGCGCGTAACAATACTGCCATGATGTTCCAAACCAGCAACATTCTTCTTAGCAATATCGTCGTCCTCGTGGTGGGTACGGCGTTGCGGGATGTTGCTTAAGAGGTAACTTCAGTTTGAACCGTAACGCCCCGATCGAAAGAACGGGGCTTTATTTTTTCGGACTTAGATATTGTTCGGACAGACTAACGTAGTAGAGTGTACAAGCAAGAAAGGCAGTAAACGATCATGGCAACCAAAACGACCCTGAAACCAAAAAACAAGGCGGGGGCCAAGTCGGCCGCAAAATCTGCCGGAAAGCCGCAGATGAAGTTGGTGAAATCAACACCTGAAGCCAAGAAGGCCAAAAGCACATCCGCGTCCCAATGGGTTTATGATAAGAAAACTCTGACAGGTGCCGAGATTGTGATTCAGGCTTTGGTCGATAACGGGGTTGATACGATCTTCGGGTATCCCGGTGGTGCTGTTCTGCCGATTTATGACGCCATTTTTCAGCAAAAGAAAATCAAGCACGTCCTCGTCCGCCATGAGCAGGCCGCGCTTCATGCTGCAGAAGGCTATGCCCGTTCGACAGGTAAAGTCGGATGTGCGCTGGTGACGTCAGGTCCGGGGGCCACAAATGCCGTGACAGGCCTGACCGATGCGCTGCTTGATTCCATTCCTGTTCTGTGTTTCTCGGGCCAGGTTCCAACCTTCCTGATCGGAACGGATGCGTTCCAAGAAGCCGATACAACAGGTATTACCCGTCAATGTACCAAGCAGAACTATCTGGTTAAGGATGTCAAGGATTTGGCCAAGACGGTTCATGAAGCTTTCCACGTTGCTAAATCCGGTCGTCCCGGCCCAGTTCTGATTGATCTGCCGAAGGATGTTCAGTTTGCACCAGGGCCTTATCAGTCCCCAGAAGAAACAGATTTGTCCCGTTATTGTCCGCGCACGATGCCTGATATTTCATTGATTGAAGATGCCGTCGAGATGATGGCCAATGCTAAGAAGCCCGTCTTTTATACGGGCGGCGGTGTTGTTAATTCCGGTACTGAAGCTGCAGAATTATTGACTGAGTTTGTCCAGATGACCGGATTTCCGATTACCTCTACATTGATGGGATTGGGCGGATATCCGATGCGCGATAAGCAACATTTGGGTATGCTCGGGATGCACGGCACGTTTGAAGCCAACTGGGCGATGCATGATTGTGATGTGATGATTAATATCGGCGCGCGCTTTGATGACCGTGTGACGGGACGTCTTGATGCATTCGCTCCGAATTCCAAGAAGATTCATATTGATATTGATCCAAGCTCGATAAATAAAAACGTGCGGGTTGAACTGGGAATTGTTGCAGACAGTGTTGAAGCGTTACGCGCGATGATTGCTGTTTGGAAAAAACGCAAATACAAAGCGGATGCCGCAGCCATGAAAGCATGGTGGGCACAGATTGAAAAATGGCGCGCTGTGAAATGTCTGAACTATCAGAAATCTGCCAAAACCATTAAGCCACAATATGCTTTGGAGCGGTTGCAGGCAGCTTTGGATAAAGAAATGTCCAAGAAAAACGGTCGGGATGTCTTTATTTCCACGGAAGTCGGACAGCACCAGATGTGGGCGGCACAATTCCTGAAATTCGACAAGCCGAACCACTGGATGACCTCCGGCGGATTGGGCACAATGGGATATGGGTTCCCTGCGGCAATCGGTGTGCAGATGGCGCATCCGGATGCGTTGGTTGTTGATGTTGCGGGGGATGCCTCTATCCTGATGAATATTCAGGAGATGTCGACGGCGGTTCAATATCGTTTGCCTGTTAAAATCTTTATCCTCAATAACCAGTGGATGGGAATGGTCAAGCAATGGCAAGAATTGTTGCACGGGGAGCGGTATTCCAACTCTTATACCGAATCTTTGCCTGACTTTGTGAAGTTGGCAGAGGCCTACGGCGGTATCGGAATGCGCGTGAGTGATCCTGCGGAGCTGGATGATGTTATCGCCAAAATGATGAAAACGGATTGTGTGACCATCGTTGATGTGTGTGTTGACCCATCGGAGAATTGTTTCCCGATGATCCCGTCAGGCAAGGCGCATAACGAAATGATTCTGTCGGCCGATGCCGAAAAATTCGATAAAACATTGGTGTAGTTGAAAAGGGAGAAATTGACTATGGCACGTACATCTCAACAGGACCGCAAAAGTGTCTACGGGGCTGCCCCCGTTCAAGACCCTGTGTCGTCACATACGCTCGCTGTGATCGTTGATAACGAACCGGGAGTTTTGGCCCGCGTAATTGGTTTGTTTTCAGGTCGCGGATATAACATTGAAAGCCTGACGGTCGCCGAAACAGATCACACAGCACGCAAGTCCCGTATCACAATCGTGTGTTCGGGGACTGTGCATGTGATCGAACAGATTCACCATCAGCTCTCGCGCCTTGTGCCTGTGCATAAAGTCTCGAACCTGACACTCGAGAGCACCCATCTTGAACGCGAGCTTGCGCTCCTTAAGGTGGTCGGGAAAAAAGACAAACGAATTGAAGCTTTGCGCGTCGCTGATATTTTCAGGGCGCGCGTTGTCGATTCAACGCTTGAAAGTTTTGTGTTTGAAATCACTGGGACAACGGAAAAGGTCAATGCATTTATTGATTTGATGCGTCCTTTGGGGTTGACTGAAATTTCCCGTACGGGAGTTGCGGCTATCTCGCGCGGAAAGGAAGGCGTCTATGAAGCCGCTTAAATATTTCCTGATGGCAGCTTGTGTTCTTAGTTTGACGGCTTGCGGTCAGGAAGAGCTGAACAATCAACGTATGGCAAAGGGCTGCGAAGCGGCTGTGCGTCTTGTTTTGGACAAGCCGAAATATGATCGCAAGCTGGCGCACGTTAGATCGGTTTCTTTCGGTACATCAGACGGTTTCAAACTGGTGAAGCTCACTGTCAATACCATCGAGAAAGAAACAGATTTCGAGTTGGACGAAGACGAGGTTTATAACTGCAAGTTTGACGAAACAAGTTCTTTCGGGGGCTTGGTCTGGAATGCGCATTTGGTCTCTCTGAAAGTGGATGAGGATGCGTATGGGCTTGAGAACGGCCAGATTATCGGGAATCTAAATGACCATTTGAAGCTGATGAATACAGTTGAAAATGCCATGAAGTAAACACAAAAAACGGATAAATTATTTAATCTTCAAAAAGGAGCGATGTCATATGAAGGTGTATTATGATGCAGATTGTAATCTGGGTGTTTTAAAAGACAAAAAGGTCGTGATTGTCGGGTACGGGTCCCAAGGCCATGCCCATGCCGCGAATTTACGCGAAAGCGGGGTTAAGGATGTGCGCATTGCGCTTCGTGCAGATAGCGCGACCAATGCCAAGGCACAAGCCGCAGGGTTCGAGACCATGACTCCTGATGACGCCGCAAAATGGGGTGATGTGTTGATGATGGCATGTCCTGATGAATTGCAACGCGAGATTTACTACACTTGGATTCATGACAATATGAAAGCCGGATCGGCGATTGCATTTGCTCACGGTCTTAATATCCATTTTAACCTGATTGAGCCACGTAAGGATGTGGATGTGTTTATGGTTGCGCCAAAAGGACCGGGGCACACTGTACGCGGCGAATATCAAAAAGGCGGCGGAGTTCCATGTTTGTTTGCCGTGCATCAGGATGCGTCCGGCAAGGCTCGTGATTTGGCGTTGGCTTATGCATCCGGTGTCGGTGGTGGTCGTTCAGGCATTATCGAGACATCTTTCCGCGAAGAATGTGAAACCGACTTGTTTGGGGAACAGGCTGTTTTGTGCGGTGGTGTCTGTGCATTGATTAAGGCCGGTTACGAGACATTAACCGAAGCAGGATATGCCCCCGAGATGGCTTATTTCGAGTGTTTGCACGAAATGAAGCTGATTGTCGATCTGATGTATGAAGGTGGTATGGCCAATATGCGCTATTCTATCTCTAACACGGCTGAATATGGTGATTATACGCGCGGGCCTCGCGTTGTGACCGATGAGACCAAATCTGAGATGAAGCGTATTCTTGATGATATTCAGTCAGGCCGATTTACCCGTGATTGGATGCTCGAGTGTCAAGCGGGGCAACCGTCCTTTAAAGCAACACGTCGTCGTGAGGCAGAGCACGGCATTGAAGAGGTCGGTGAAAAGCTTCGTGCTATGATGCCTTGGATTGCCAAAAACAAGTTGGTCGATAAATCCAAAAACTAAAATCAAAAGCCCCCGTAAGGGGGTTTTTTATTGGCAAATATTTATATTACCAGATATGAATATAGCAGGCGTTTCAATGCCTGTTATTTTTAGTATGTGAGATCCCTTTGTCCTTCCTTAAAAAAATCCCCGAACTTGTCTATGCCTGCATTCTGATGGTGCTGTCTGTGTTTTTTGTTACAGCCATGAACACGGGGGCTAAATTATCCAGTCCTTACCATGACCCGATTGAGATTGTATTTTATCGCGGATGTGTGGCGTTAGCAGTCATGACACTCTGGATGATGGCTACCAATAATTACAAGCTGCTCAAAACCAATCGGCCTTTCACTCATTTGGGGCGGTCTGTTGTCGGCAATATCGGCGTGTGTATGGTGTTTTGGGCGTATGCTTTGCTGCCGATGGCATCGGCCACGACGATTATTCTGACCTCGGGTGTGATGGTGACATTATTATCTGCTGTTTTCCTCAAAGAAAAAGTCGGGCCATGGCGATGGGGTGCTGTTGTTTTCGGCTTGTGTGGATGTTTGATCGCAACAGACATGCACGGATCGGACTTTAATCCGGTCGGCACGATGGTGGCGATGGTGGCCATGGTGACGACTTCTCTTGTGGCTATTTTCTTGCGGCATATGGGGAAAACCGAGCACGCTTTTACGACAGTTTTTTATTTTGTTTTGGCAGGTGTTTTGTCTTCGGGAATTTATATGATCTTTAAAGGGCATGCGCCTGATCCTGCGGCTTATCTGATTTTGTTGGCAACCGGTTTATTCAGTCTCTTTAGTCTGTTACTCAAAACAGAATCTTATAAATTCGCCGAGGTGTCACTCCTGTCTCCCTTGCAATATACGGCTCTGGTGTGGTCTGTGGCGTTCGGGTGGATGTTCTGGGGAGATGTGCCGTCAGTTATGGTTTTATCCGGTGCGGGGTTGGTTGTTGCAAGTAACGCCGTTATTGTATGGCGCGAATCCGTTCATCGTAGGCGGCATTCTCCTGAGTCTGCACCAATATCTCTCGTGACGGATGCACCCGATGCAGATGAGCCGTTAGCAGAAAAAGATATTGCAAAATGTGCCTAACATAAACAAAAGCCCCTCTGTGAGGGGCTTTTAAATGAGGCTTTTACAATTAGCTTCTGAGAGAGCCGAGGAAGTGACCGACTACGTTTTGTAGAGATTGTGTCTGGTCAGCAATTTCTTGAGAGGCTTCGGCGACTTTACGCGCTTCAACACCTGTGTTTTCAGTGTTCTTTTGAACCTCGACGATATTTGCAGTAACTTTTTGTGTACCGACAGAGGCTTCTTCGACATTGCGCCCGATTTCAGCTGTTGCCGCGTTTTGCTCTTCGACAGCACCCGCAACAGAAGCAGTTGCATGGTCAATGTCTTGTACATCCTTGATAATTTGCTCCATGGAGGATGCTGAGATGCGGATGGCTTCCTGAATATTCATGACGCGTTCGTCGATTTGTGTTGTCTTCTCGGCTGTTTCTGTTGCGAGTTTTTTAACCTCATCTGCAACAACGGCAAAGCCTTTACCTGCTTCACCTGCGCGCGCCGCTTCGATGGTTGCGTTCAGTGCCAGCAAGTTTGTCTGATCCGCGATTTCTTTAATCGAGCTGACGACCTCGCCAATCGAGTTAGCCATTTCATTCAGGCGATTTACCGAGTCGCTGATTTGTGAAGCCTGACCGGAGGCACGATTTGATTTTTGTGCAACGCTTGCAATCTGACGGGCAATTTCCGAACTGGATGCTGTCAATTGCTCGGTCGCAGCTGCAACGGTTTGAACATTTCCATCAGCTTCGAGGGCTGCGCTGGCAACCAACTGGCTGGTATGCGCGTTTTCATCTGAAGCACGTGTTAGGGATACGGAGGTCCTATTCATTTCGGCGGCTGAGGTCGAGAGTTTATCAATTGCTCCCGCAACTTGCTGTTCAAAATCATTCGCCAAGCGTTCCATGATCTCGCGCTTTTCTCTCTCGGCCTTGATTTTGAGGGACTCTTGCTCTGCCTCCAGTTTGGCTTTGGCAATGGCATTGTCTTTAAACACCCCAAAAGCGTTTGCAATCATACCGACTTCGTCTTTGCGATTTTTGTAGGGCACGTCGACATCAATATTTCCACTTGCAAGAGACGCCATATTTCCCGAAAGCGTAAATAACGGTTTGGACAACAAGGCATAGGCGCCGTATGTGCCGATGGCTAACGTCAGTGCGAAGAGGCTCACAAATCCCATTTCCAGATAGAAATTTATTAGAGCATCTTTTTCAAGATCATCAAGATAGACTCCAGTTCCGACAACCCATCCCCATTGTGGCATCAGCTTAAGGTAAGATGATTTCGGAAACATCTGTTCTTTCGGGTGCCCCGGTTTTGACCACTCATAATACATTTCCCCGCCGTCTTTATTGGCTTGAGCCACTTTTGCGAATTCCAGATAGCGGTTATGGGAGGCTGGGCTGAGAACTTTCAAATCACCTTTTTCAAATTCTGGACGGAGAGGGTGAACGATGGCTTGACCATCCAGAGACGTCACAAAGAAATATTGTTCTCCTTCGTATCTGGAAGCACGGATTGTCTGTTTGAAGGTATTCTGGGCTTCTTCTTTAGTAAGGAGGCCTTTTTGAACATCGCTGTTCAATGCATCCATCACAGAGACCATGGATTCAACCAGAGCCTTGTTTTTCTTCATCGTGTAGTCAACGGTAAGGAGGTAGCCGAGATAGGAATTAACTGCGCCCCAGCCTATTGCGCAGACCATCATGACGAGACTGACAAATATAATTTTCTTGAAAATACTTAAGTTGATAAACCAGCTCATCTATGCAGTTCCCCATTTTTTTGTGATTACTCTACGCAGATAGAATTAGTTTAACTTATTGGAGTCTTTTAAATCTTAATCTTTGCTCAATAGCTGACATCATCTTATGCTAAAATTTGTCGCATGGATTTTAGCCAAATTGTCTCATGACTCTGTTTTGCACCTTCGAAAGACCTAGAGGCTCCGAAGGTGATATGTCTTTTCTTCTCTTACTGTAAAATAAGGCCATCTGACCCGAAATATCCGATGATCTGATCTGTCTGCGGGTCGCGTAGGTAGAACATTCGCGGGGATTTCTCGGTGATCTGGTATACGTAGTTTACAGTTTGCATTACACGGCTTTTGTCATAGCCGGAGAGGTGATAAAAATTGATCCCGACATCGAGCACAGGAATGTCATTGTCATAGGACTGTGAGTCGATAATTTTGGCGGTATACCAACGGTTGATCAAATCCTGACCTGATCCGCCATTCATGGTGATCCAGTCGGTCGGATGCCATTCTTTATTGTCCCATTGGGTGTCATGGGGTTCTGTTCCATTGTCATAGTAAGGAATAAAGTCCTGATTTTTCCAGTGGCTAGACCACCACCAGTGCGAATAGAACTTCGATCCTGCTTCGGCAGGTTGAATGGAAAACGCGCTTAGGCCTACGAGAACAAGAGTTATAGCTAAGAATCTGGACATGGTTCACCCCATAAAATATTTCTTAATGTATCCTATGATATATTAATAAAATGATAAACCCGATTTCTATAGCTTTGAGCGGTTTAACGTCGGCTTCGAAAAAAGCCGAAGTGGCGTCCAATAATATCGTGAACGCCGATGTTGTGGGGTCTACCGACCCGAATAGCCCCAATCAGGCTTATACGCCGAGAAATACCGTAGACCAGAGTTTGTCCGTCAACGGGCAAGGGGCAGGGGTTAAAACAGTCGTTCTAAACCGTGATCCCGCCTTTGTGCCGAGTTTTTCACCAGATTCACCTTTTGCCGATGAAAACGGATTGGTCAATGCTCCCAACGTTAATCTAGATGAGGAGTTGGTGAATATGAAAGTGGCGGAAAATGCCTATAAGGCCAATGCACAGGTCATAAAAACCAGTTCGGAAATGCAAGATGCCCTTCGGGAGGCTCTGGACTCTAATCACTAGAGCGTTGAGAGCAGCAGGCCGACAGCCCCCACAATCAACAAAATACTAGCTGGTATCGAGACGTCGTCCTTGATGTGGCGAATCTTGTTGTATGTATAAAGCCAGACGGGTGTCAGAGCCAATATCAGACCCGGCAAGGTCGGGTGTGGTGCCAGAACAATCGCAAAAATCGAGCTCAAGACCATCCCTGCCGTCCAGAGGGCGCACCATGCGCTACCCCAGAGTAATTTTTTATTGAAGAAGGTCGTCGGGCGGCCTTCGAGCGGCTGTGGGATCAGGACCAGCCATGTGACGATAGAACAGACAATCAGCTCCAGAAAGGCGTAACTGAGTGCGAGCTTATAGAGGTTGAAATCTTGTCCCATGACATATTTGGTCAAGGCGTCAAACACACCAAACAGAAATCCGACAGGCAACACGATCAGGAAGCTGTTGAGCGAAATGTCAGTATCGCGAACTTTGTGAATAGCCACGAAAATCAGAGCTGCAGAGATTACAGAGATTGCAACCTTTTCAGGGTGTGCCGTCATGGACGGACGTTCCCCCGGCATCAGCATCCACCATGCTACATAAGCACCGATGGCGGCGAGTGGCAGGATCATGCTCGAGACACGGCCCGATTGGCGGGCTGCCAAATAAAAGAACATGACCATTCCCGCGGCTGTGACTGCACCATCAAGGCATGCCACTACATAGAACCATTTGTCATGCGGCCAGATCATAAACGGTATGGCTGTGCACAAGAGGGCCGTTGCAAATGTCGAGCGCCATGCATTGAGCATGGTGGCGTCCAGTTTAAAGACTTTGTTGCTTTCTGCTAATGCTGCGGCACAGAGACTTGCGGCAAGTGCCCATAAAAACCAAAACATATGTTCGGGCCCTTTTCCGGTTAGCCGTTAAGAAGGTAATGTGCCCCGATGGCTGCGCCATAGCCCAGAACCAATGCAGGAAACCATTTGAGATGTCCGATGAAGGTATATTGACCGCGCGCAGTTCCCATAAGGGCCACTCCGGCTGCGGAGCCGATAGAGAGCAGGCTACCGCCTGTTCCCAGAGCCAAAGTCAGGAGTTGCCATTCGAATTCCGACATATCAGGGTTCATACTGAGGACTGCGAACATCAACGGGATGTTGTCGATCAAGGATGACGCTGCGCCGATGAAAATATTGGCTGCGTTTACGCCGATCTCTCCGTAAAGAGAGTTGGAGAGCAGTTCCAGATAGCCCAGATACCCGAGGCCCGAAATACAGAAGATCACCCCGAAGAAGAAAAGAAGCGTATCCCATTCCGTATCATCCATTAATGCGAAGACATCAAATCCGTCTTCACGGCGAATGGCTTTCTTTTGCAGGAAATATCCGTAGCTGAGCAAGACCCCCAGTCCCAGCATCATTCCCAGAAAGGACGGAAGTTCGAGAACCTGTTCAAAGGTAATTGCACAGGCAATTGTAAGCAGACCGAGTACAATGATGCGTTTTCCGCCTGTTTTGATCGGGATATTCATAACCATTTTTTCGGGGGACGTGTTCGGAACCCATAAGGTCATAATGGCTGCCGGAATTACAAAGCAGATAATTGCCGGAAGCAGAAGCACCAGAAAATCAAAGAATTCGACTTTGCCTGCTTGCCAGACCATCAAGGTCGTGATGTCGCCGAATGGGCTGAATGCGCCGCCTGCGTTCGCAGCATTGACAATATTGACCATGAATAAGGTTACAAGTTTTGCATCATCTTTTATGAGGGCCATTACAATAGCTCCCATAACCAAGGCTGTGGTCATATTGTCAGCGAGGGGAGATAGGACAAAAGCCATGACGCCTGTTGCCCAGAACAGGCGTTTATAATTCCAGCCTGATTGCACCATCCGCGAACGGAGTGCATCAAAGACCTGTCGTTCCTGAAGGGCGGAAATATAGGTCATCGCCACGAGCAGGAAGAGCATTAACGAGCCGAATTCTGCAATGGTTTCATTGACGGCGTCGTGCAGATCTTCTGTATCCATTCCTTTGTCATGAACCACAAAGGATACCAGTGCCCAGATTAATGCTGCGCCGATCATGACGGGTTTTGATTTTCTGAATGATGTTTTTTCTTCCGTCAGGACGAAGATGTATGACAAGGCAAAAATGAAGATCGCAACATAAGATGCCGGATGTGTAATCAAAGGTTCGTAGACACCGCTTGCGAACGCTTGCGCAGGGAGGGCCACAGTCATAAGAGCTGTCATAAGGACGGTCATAAGGACTGTCAGAAGATGGGGTAGTGGAACAGAGTGGGCCAAACGAGAGAGCATGATGTGTGCCGAAGGTGCGATATGATGGTTTCTTTCGATCATTATACCCGAGCGCGCCGAAAAATACAGACAGAAAGACATAAGGTGCGATTAAGACACTTAAAAAGGGACACGTTGTGCCCCTTTTCTTTATTCTGTCTTGTTCGATCAGGCTGCTTTGGCCATTTTTCTATCTTCCCCCTCATCATTTTGGGGTGTTTTTGATCGGGATACCGGTATTTGTGGTGTTTTGCGCGTGACGTCTTCGATTTTTTTGATCCGTCCGCCAATTTCTTTTAGTCCTGAACTTACCACTGTAGCCGAGCGCGCAATTTCACGGCTTGCGTAGGATTGTTCTTCAATCGCACCTGCAATGGATGTCGAGGATTCACTGATGTGGCTGATACTTTCCTTCAGATGATGAACGTGATCTGTGGTGTTTTCTACTGCGGAGAGAATATGCTGCATCAAATCCGTGATCTTTTGCGTGGCACTTGAAGTTTCTCCTGCCAGTTTCTTGACTTCTCCTGCGACAACTGCAAACCCACGTCCGCTTTCTCCTGCGCGCGCCGCCTCAATAGTGGCGTTGAGTGCCAAGAGATTGGTTTGTTCGGCGATTCCATTAATGATGGCAATAATATCAGAGATCTGGTGTGACGTATCTCCGAGGCTGTTCACGGAACTTTCCATGTCTTCTGCACTCTGATTGGCAGTGTTCACGCTGTTTGAGGTTTGACCAACCTGACGATTGATCTCGTCAATTGTTGCGGAACTTTCTTCTGTTGCTGCAGCAATTGATTCAATTCCGCTGGCTGCAGCTGAATCGGAGTGTTTTGCATCGAGTGATTCCGAGCCGACGATTCCGTGAATAACCCCCATTAATTCAAGAATGGCGTTGTTCTTTGCTTCTGCGGCTTTGGTGGCCTGATTCATAATCTTTGCGGTTTGCAAGAATGTTCCGTGCATCCCTGCGTCTAGAATAAGGCGTGAAAACTGGTTACGGCAGACACTATCCATCGAGTATTTGGCTTCACGGACAAAGGCGTCAGTCATGTCTGTGAAGTGGTTAATCGCTATCCGCAGGTCCTCAATTTCTCCTGTTTGCTCTAGCGGCACACGCAAACGTTCTTCCGTATTGCCTTTGGCCAGAGAAAAACAAAATTCATTAATTTTTTTCAGGTTAGAGGAAGTCTTGCCGATTAATAGGTGGCCGATAATCAGGGCTGCACAGGTAATGGCTCCTATGCCGACCATAACCGACACCGACACACCCATAAACTGGGTAGCGATGTTCAGGACTGTTGATACCAATGCTATAAATAGCACCAGTCTTGCTTTAGAGAGTGAGGATAAATTCATCATACTCTATCCCTTTTTGTTCGAGAATGTTGACCAAAGTATCAAACGCTTTATTCATTCCGTCCTTGCGGTTGGATGTAGAGTTTTCGATTTCAAGCAGTTGTGCGTAAAGCGGCGAAATGATGCTATCCACGACCCTTCTATCCGGCACGCGACGATTAGAATGGTACCCGACGATCTTCATATCATCGTCAAAGGATGGCGTAACATGCGCCATAACCCAGTAATAGTCATTAAAACGCGTTTTATTGACTACGTAGCCAAAAATTTCACAGCCCTGTTGTATTCTGTCCCAAATTAGCTTGAAGACGCAGCGTGGCATCGCGTCATGACGGATGATGCTGTGCGGCTGTCCTAAAAGTTCTCTCTCAGTGTATCCTGCGACTTTGCAAAAGGTGGTGTTGGTATATGTGATAAGACCCTTAAGGTCGGTCTTACTGACAATAATTTCGTCGTTAGAGAATGTAATTTCTTTGCCTGGAAGAATGAGAGTAGACATAATATATTCACCTAATTTTTTTGATTTTATTATTTTTGTCCGATAAAAATCGGGTACTCAGAGGTAATATTATTACATTCTATTCTACTGGCCCGCAGAATTACTGGCAATGCGCATAATGTAGCAATCAGATCGGGCAATTCTATCGGAAATTGCTAATGTTATCAATTCTTACTCTCGGAACTTTGCTTGTGCAAGATTTTGAAGTTTTTGTGTGACATTTTCTGTCTCGAGGTTTAGGCTTTTTCGTAAAGCAAAACTATAAAAACTTGCCATAAGGCAGATCAGGGAGCAGAAATATGGGTCTTCGTCAGTTTAGAGAAGCTTTCCCCGAATATGACGGGTATATGAAGTCCATTCAGGACCGACAAACGCAAAGCGGTTTCGGGCACAAGATTTCTCATAAATCGGATCAAAGCTATAATAGGGATTTGCTGCGCCTTTTTAGATATTACCGCCAATATTGGTGTGCCGCTGCCCAAGACGTTCCCGATTCCGATAAGATTTATGAACTTGGCGTAAAAATTGACGGTCTTCAAAAGCGAATGAATGAGCTGGCCGAGCAAAATATCAAGGATCGATATGCGCTGAGCTGGGACAAGATGCTCTCCAAATCCTATACCGAGACTTATCTGTATGAAGATTTTGCTTTGCTAAAACAGTGGGGTAAGGCTGTTAAAAGTTTTGTTTCTGAAACATTGGAATTGCGTGCAAAAGATTTGCAGGATAAACCGCAATATATCGGGCAAGGATTGATTTCCGCAACCAACACAGCGCAGCAGCAGATTATGGGCGGGATGTTTAATGCCTGGCTGTCATCATGGTGCGGGATGTTTGGGGTTCGTACACCGGAGCCATCTGTCGAGGTGCAGCAAAAACCGCGGCAAAAAAAGACAGTTGCGCGTCAGAATGTCGAGGGAGCTTCCCCGTCTTTCAAATTACATAGGAATAAAAAATTTGACGAGAGTGCGGAGCGTGTTCTTCCCAAAAATCCATCCTATTTGACATTGGCTTTTGTCCGGACACTTGAAATCCCGTCTGCCGTTGAGGGCGTCCATCAAGAAGCTATGCCTGCAAGGGGAGAGGCTCCGGAATTCCATCAGGCGGCGCGTGCTGTAGTTCCTGAAGGGTGGCGTGTCGTTGCCGGTGCGCGCAAGTTTCCGCCGCAAATTTCTGCAGCCGAGTTGTCGCTCGTCTAGTCAAGGTTCATGCAGCATCCCGTGTCAGATGCAAGAACACATCCTCTAGATCACGATCATCCGTTGAGAGGTCTGTAATGACCAAACCTGCTGCGCGGACTTGCTCTATAATTGCGCCTGCATTCGTGTCTTTCGGAGAATAACGGAAAGAGAGCGTGCGTTTGCCTTCTTTGGTTGGTGCGAGCGGCAAAAGGCTTTCAGGGATGCTCGCAATATCTTGTTCAAAGCGCAGCGTGATTTCCTTGGCTTCGACACGAGAGAGCAATGTTTCTTTATCTTCATCGGCGACGATCTTACCATGATTGATGATGGCAATGCGGTCGCATAGCTCTTCCGCTTCTTGCAAATAATGAGTGGTCAGCAAAATCGTCAGGCCTTGTTTATTGAGTGCGCGTACATTATCCCAAAGCTGGTTTCTCAGTTCGACATCCACTCCTGCGGTCGGTTCATCGAGCACCAGAATGGGCGGTGTATGTACCATGGCTTTGGCGACCATGAGGCGGCGACGCATTCCGCCTGAGAGTGAACGTGCGTACGCGTCAGCTTTATCCATCAGTCCAACGAGCTTTAAAAGCTCCTCGGTGCGGCGTTCTGATTTCGGAACACCGTACATGCCTGCGTGGAGATCGAGCAATCTGCGCGGCGAGAAGAACGGATCAAAGTTCAGCTCTTGCGGTACGATGCCGATATTGGCGCGTGCTTGACGCGCATTCTCGTCTATATCCGTATCCCAGACTTTAACTGTGCCTGAAGATTTCAGAACAAGGCCTGCCAGAATATTGATGAGGGTTGATTTCCCCGCACCGTTCGGGCCTAGCAAGCCATAGATGGAGCCTTGCGGAATTGTCAGCGAGACATTATCCAGCGCGTGTTTCGCGGGGGATTTACCCGATGCGGCATAGGTTTTGGAGAGATCTTTTATCTCGATAGCGAATTGGGGTGTGGTCATGGTTTGTAACTATAGGCCCCTTCGTCCAAAAGCCAAGAGGTTATGGCGTCACTTGTGAGCCAATTTTTTGCCGCCGTGTCGTTTTTCAGATAAGCGTTCCAAAAGGCGAGTGAGAGAATTTTGATGATCTCTTCATGGATGCTTTGTTTGGGGTTGGCGGCGAGTTGTCCGCGTGAGCCGTTATAGACCATGTGATCCCCCTGATCCATCACGATCAAATGTTGGTTTGGCCCGCCTGAATGGGTGAAGACTTCCAGACGATCCTTATAGCCGAAATTTTTAAGCGGCGAGTCGTCATCTGTTCCCGTCATGACCAGAAGTGGAATTTTAAAAGAGCCGTAAAAAGCTTTAAAGCGCGGTTCGTAGAGATCATATTGACGCTTCCCGTGCCCCCGCTTTTGACCTGCCATGACTTGAGTGGTCATCGCACCGAAGGAATGACCTGACATGCCGATATTCTTCATGTCCATATAGGGGGCGATGTCGAGAGTTGCCAGTTGATCGAGGGCGAAGGGGACATCCTTAAAACGGTTCAGGGTTGCATGACGCGGGATATGCGTGTTGCGGATAACATCCCACGGGTGTCCTTGTTTTCCCTCCCAAAGGGACGAGTCCGTACCGTGGTGCTGGATATGAATGACAATGTACCCGTGGGACGCGATAAAGCGCGAGATAAAACCCGCACCTTCGCGCGAGCCGCCGAGGCCATGTGACCAAATGATGACAGGGAACGGGCCATCACCTGCATCCAGTGGGCGATAGGTCTTATAGAGAATTTTGCGGTTGTTGCGTTTGGTGTCGATCCATTCGCCACGCCCCAAAGTGATTTGGTGTGGTTCGGTGTCGGGTGATATGGAGGCGTTCCATAGAGGGGCGGATAAAGCGTCGGTCATGATACCTTATTTAGCATTTTTATTAGTCTTGTACAGCGACAGATACCCGAAGCTTATTGGGAGCATCATCACGGCAATAATCAGAAGTGTATTTTGCGGGCCGATATGATCTGCAAATAACCCCAAAATGACGGCGGCTATCGCGTTCATAAAGGATGAGAGCAGGGAGATCAGGGACCCCATCGTCGAGCGTTGCTCTTTCGAGAAATGCTGTTGCTGCAAAGTGTCATTGGCGGTATTGCCCACGGCCCAGTTGATCTGAGAAAGCATCAGCAAGAACGGTGAGACCAGATTGGCAACGCCGAACGCAATAAGGCTGAGGCCGTCCGAGATGAGGCTCATTCCGAATAGCGTTTTCAGCGGCGTGAGTTTGTCAGTGACTTTGCCTGCGAACCAGTAGCTGAAAAATCCGATGATGTTTTGACCCAAACGGTAAAAGGGAACTGCCCAAACGGGCCAGACCGTTTCGATAAATTTCGGCAAGAAGCTGTGAGAGGACATGCCCCATCCTGTTTTCCATGCCGAGCAGATTGCCAGCAGGCGGAGTTCTTTATTCTGTACGATTAAATGGAACGCTTCTTTCATGTGCGCCCATGGATGGGATTCTGATATTGAATGACGCGGCGGTTCCGTGGTCATGAGTGCTGCAATGAGGGCGCATGACATCGGAATGAGTGTTAACCAGAAGAGCATTTCAAAACTTGCGCCGAACCACATGAGGATACCTGCTACAGCGCTTGCAGTTGCCAAGCCTAGCTGTTCCATAGAAGAATTGCGACCCAGAATATGCGCCAAGCGGTGACGTTGCCGCAAACATTCTGCTGTTTCATAGAGCAGTGCGTAATTATTCCCCGAGAACAGGGAGCCAGAAATACCGAAGCAGGCCGCACCGATATAAAGCCATGCCGTTCCGTCGATCAGAAAATGCGTTGCCGCCATCGCATAGCAAAAGGCCGCCAGCCATTCAATCGCACAGCCCATGACGAAGATATTGCGGCGCCCCCATTTGTCGGAGAGCACACCTGTCGGGACTTCGAGCAGAGCCATTGTAATCGTCGCGCAGGAATAGACCCCCATTGCGACTGCAAAGCTGCCCGTCACTTCCGCAAAGTAGAGAATTGAGATCGGATAAAAGAATCTCAGGGCGGCAAACAGCTCGTTTGCGCCCATCAAAGTTAGGTTTTTCGCCAGTTTGCTCTGGTAGTTCCTCTTATCCATAAGGCGATATATGCATAATTATTGTTATAAATCAATAAGTTGCTTATATTTTTATGGGTAATGTTCGATGTTACGATTCTGGAAACTTGTATTTTTCGAAATTAATAGTTGACATATCCTGAAGTCCAAGTTATAAATTGCTCAACTCCAGTATAAATGACAGACGACGGTGCTGCAGAATCCTAACTTATAAAGGGTCGCGCACAGGGTGTAAAAGGTCCGCGTAGTACTTTTTTTGTTTTCTCTTTTCTAAAAAGAGATCGAATGTGAGGGTGTTCTCAGAGCACCAAGTTAAAAAGAATTTTAGAGCTTTCTCCCCCCCAGAAGAAAGGCAGGTCTTTGAGTTCCCCTCAAGACCTGTTTTCTTTTTCATCATAAAAAAGTTCGATCAATGGTCTGCAAATGACATGTTTTTGCGCTTCCGGTGCTCACGTACCACTATGTACGCTGCGCTCCGGTTCTAAAAACATATCATTTTCGCCACATTGCTCTTTCTTTTTTCAGGATGAAATTTTTTGTCTTCCATCTTTTCCTTTTTGCTGCGCCAAATTTCGGCTCGTGTACCACTCGTACACGTCGCCTTATTTTCCTAGCCTAAAGAAAAATCTGTTTGCCAGAGACATTGTTCTTTCTTTTTTTATGATGAAACTTTTTGTCTGCATCATTTGATGTTTTTTTACGGCGCTAAATTTTTTTGACATATACAGAATGTTTATGATAGCAGATTGCAATCTTAAATTAAGTGTGAGGATAAGAATGAAGAATATATTTAGAGCAGCTGTTTTGTCTCTAGCAGTTACAGCGTGCAGTCCAAATGAACAAAATACAAATACTCAAGGAAGAAATGTTGTTTTTGGAGACAGTTTAACGAGTGCCCAGCAATATAACGTTGACTGTGGTGCAACAGTGTACTGGGCAGGATATTCGATTGGTGATATTCCTAAGCTTGCCCAAGCAAAAGCTTTTTATACAAATCTGATGAGAGCAATTCCTAATCAACAGCTCGCGAAAGAGGCTTTTGAAGCATCTATGAAATCTCAAGCCGAAGCAATTAATCCAAATGTAATTGAAACTGTAAATGCATTTGCCGGCCGATTGAAAGGATGTCTACGTACTGCAGACATTCAATAGAATAAGGTTTTCTTATTTAAGAAAAAAAGGTCTGCGTTTGCAGGCCTTTTTGTTGTTTAAACAAAGCGGCTGATGAGGACGAGGTCGGCGGTGACGTCGTTGGCAGGGATGCGCACGATGTGGCCACTTCCCAGTGCCGTTTCGATGGCGTTGCCTTTCTTGTCTTTCATCTCGGTCAAGGTGACGGTTTTGTTCTTGCCGTCGGGTAGAATGATTTCCAGTTTGTCGCCGACAGAGAATTTATTCTTCACGTCAATTTCCATCCATTGACCATCATTTGAAATCATCTCGCCGACAAATTGTTGTTTGTAGGATTGTGATGCCCCTGTGATGTAGTTCTGATGATCTTCGGAATGGTGGCGTTGATAGAAGCCATCTGTGTAGCCGCGATGTGCCAAATTTTCGAGCATGCCTATCAGGCGAGGGTCGAGCGGTTCACCTGCCACGGCTTGGTCAATCGCCTGACGGTAGCATTGCGCCGTACGTGCGGCATAGTAATGTGATTTGGTGCGGCCTTCGATTTTCAAACAATCAACGCCGATCTCGACCAGTTTATGCACGTGTTCAATTGCTCGCAAATCTTTCGAGTTCATAATATATGTGCCTTGTTCGTCTTCAAACACGGGCATGAATTCTCCGGGGCGTTCTTTCTCTTCTAAGAAATAGACATTATCCGCCATCGGGTGGCGTTCCTGACCGCCGCAATCCGAAAAGGCTTCCGGATTTTTAAGAGCGTCACTCGGCAAGACCAAGCCTTCTTCGGTTTCGCACGCGCTGGTGGTAGAATATTTCCAACGGCAGGCATTGGTGCAAGTGCCTTGGTTGGCGTCACGATGATTGAAATAGCCCGAGAGCAGGCAACGACCAGAGTATGCAATACAAAGCGCGCCGTGAATAAAGACTTCGATTTCCATGTCAGGGCATTCTTGTCTGATCTCGGCAATTTCTTTAATAGAGAGTTCGCGCGAGAGAATGATGCGGGTCAGTCCCATTTTTTGCCAGAATTTCACAGAGGCAAAATTCACGGTGTTCATTTGAACGGAGAGGTGAATAGGGACTTCCGGATAGGCTTCGCGTACCATCATAATCAGGCCCGGGTCCGCCATAATCAGTCCGTCCGGTTTCATATCAATGACGGGTTTGATTTCGTTGATAAAGGTGCGCACTTTATTATTGTGCGGGAAGAGGTTTGCAGCGACAAAGAATTTCTTGCCCTGTGCATGGGCCTGTTCAATGCCCATCGCAAGGTTGTCGTCTTTTTTGAAAGAGTTATTCCGTACACGCAGGGAATATTTCGGCTGGCCTGCATAGACCGCGTCTGCGCCATAAGCAAAGGCGTATTCCATCATTTTCATTGACCCTGCGGGGGCCAGAAGTTCGGGCTTTTTCATTGTATATCCTCTTTGAATTCGCGACTTTATCGGATATTTACCCCTTAAAAGTCCAGCCAAATCTGGATTTCGCGCCCTCATGCCGCATTATTATTTGACATAATATATAAAGTTATTTATAATTTTGGGAAAAGATATACCAGAGTGTGTGTGAAGCCTTATGTCCGACCATCAAAAATATACCAGAGCCTTTAACGCATACGGTCAAAAGTTGTTTGACCAATATAAAGCCAAGTATCCTGACCATGAAATGGGTGAAGATGCTCAAGCCGTCTTTGCGAAGATTGCTCAGTATGATCCCACACATAATGCAAAAGACCCTAACAGACAATTTCAAAATCTTGATTGGATGGTGCGCCAGCTTTTAGAGCATGATGTTCGACCGCAAGATATTTATAAAATCCGAGATGATCTCACCTTGTTCTCCAAAAAAGGTAAGACAATCGGCAATGCCAATCTGGATAGTTATACGTTGCCAAGCCTTGCCGAGGCGATGTTTCCATTTCTGGATGAACTGAGTGCGCCGAGTTCTGCTGAAAAGAAACGTCAGGAACGTCAGATGGCAGAACAAAATTCCAAGATCTTTTATGACGGACCTGAGGGAAAAGTTCTGATGCCTCTCACGATGGAGGCGTCACAGTTTTGGGGACGCGGGACGCGTTGGTGTATTTCTGCGACCGAGTCGGATAATTTGTTCGATAAATATTATCGCAGAGGCGAAAAGCCGATTGTGATGTTCTTACCTGCCAAAACACAAGAAAAATATGCGTTTAACATTATTGACGGGGCGATGCGTGATCCTAAAGATGCCGAGACCCGAAATGTTAGCGAGCCTCTTCTCAAATTAATGCATCGTGCGCTGACGAACCCCGATGCCAAGCAGGCGTTCGAAGCAGGTGGTAAACCTGTGAACGAGACATTGCAACAAGGTGTGATGGCTGTTCCCGGTCTGTACGGGAAACTTCTTAATGCAGGATCGGCGGAAGATTTTCCGAAGATTCTGGCGCCTGAAAAATTTGTTGAAGATTTTGTCAGAAAAAGTCAGGACATGGATTGGTGGGCTGTGTCTATGGGACGATTAATGGCACCGAGTGTGTTCTCGTCTCCGGTGACGTTGGCTGAGCTTTCAAAATATAGTCCTGAGGAAACTGAATCCATTCGTGTTGAATTGAGCCATGTCGAATTGATGGATAACGTGTTTCAAAATACGCGTCATGAGTTTGATCTGGATGAGTCTAATCTTGAAACTCCTGAGAAAACGCTTTCTGCGCTCAAGGCTTTGGTTCCCAGAGTGAGAGAGCTGTATGAGTTATTGGATGATGCCGGGTATGAAGGGTTTGATCATACTGAACTGGCTATTACTCATTTTATGAAACAGATTCCTGTCGGGTATTGGGATGATGTAGAGTTTGCGATGGATTTTATCCATGCCATGCCCCACATTCGTACAGGATTGGTCGTTGATGATTTTCCCGAGATTTTGCAGCACCCAGAAGTGGTCATGTATTTTGTTGATGATTTGAGTGACGGCAATGAAGATATGGTGCCAAATTTCCTGAAGTCTGTTCCAAATATCAGCGATTTGTCGATTGGCGGACAACAAGTGTTTGATGCGGCTCTGCCGCAGAAATTTGATAAGGTTCTGTTTGCTAGGGATTTTGCGGAGGCGGCACAGGATGCGGGCATTCGAGACCTTGGTGGGCTGAGCAGAAAAATTATCTCTGAATTTAGGAGCGGTGTTGAATCCCGCCAAGATCTGGAAATCCTGCTGTATGATCTGGATGCGCTGGAAGTTACACCTGTTGTTGAGGCCACAATCGAGAAGCACCCTGATTGGTTTGAAGACGTACCTGCCTTAAAGCAAACGCCGCGTATGGCCGAGATAGCAGTCGCGCATAATCCCGAGTCCTTGTTGGATGTGCGTTCCGATTTCTTGCGCGCTCATGACGCGCGCCCTGCTGTGTTTGAAGATGCATACGGGAAGTTGGGGCAGGGAGCTGCCAAAACAAGTCTGGCTCCGTTTTTCGGGAGCCAGCAAGCTTAGGTCTTTATCTGTTTAGAAGGCTTACTTCTTACGGAACTGATCGAGGGAAATAACTTCGCCTGTTTCGCTGCCTTTGGATTTCTTGCCTTTTGGTCCGCTTGGGTCATCGTCTCCGTCATCGTCCAGAGCTGCCAGAGCTGCCAGAGATTCATCTTCTTGTTCCATCATTTCACCCAGCGGCTGGAATTGCAGCGCGAAGTTAACGGACGGATCAGCAAATATTGTAATCGCAGAGAGCGGTATGCTCAAATCTTCTTCAATGTTGTTGAAGGAGAGGGTCACATTAATGGCGTTATCATTCACAGACAGGTTTTTGAATTGGTATTGCAGAACGATTGTCATTTCACCCGGATAGCGTTCCCGCAGATTGTCAGGGATTTTAACTCCCGGAAAGTCGGTCATAAAGGTGATGTAGAAATGGTGGTCTCCCGGCAGCCCATGTTCTTGAACTTCAGAGATCGCGTGGCGCACAACACCGCGCAGGGCTGATTCAACCATTTTATCGTAGCGAAGCGTATTATCGTCGTGTTTCATTTATCAATTTTAATCAATCTGGGGGTCTGCGGGTCTGAATTTATTACTAGAATCAGCTATAAACAGTTCATACCGATTTGTCCAGCGCAGGCCAGATTCATCGAGATTTTGCCCTGTGTTTTTTATTGACATAATTCTTATGTCGGCATATAAAACTGGGGAAGCGGTATATTGAATATGTGACGAAAGGTCGAAAGATGGCGATGACAGTACTGGACCGGGCAAGACTTATGGCCCATTTGCAAGGAAAAGGCCCTTTGGCACAAATGGATCGTGGTGTTCGCGGAGAAAGACTACGTCGCGGCCAGCGAGAAGATGCTGCTTCTTTTGCCTTTGAAGATATTCGTTATCCTCTGTCTCGGCCTGTTATCGGATTGGGCAATCTGTCAGGGCTGAGTAGAACTACGCCACAATTCGATATTGTTCAGGATAATGTTCGTCTTTATTACTCCGTCCATTCCGGCGGGAACAGGCAGATGATTGTCGGGAATGGCCCGGATTGTTTTTGGGTTAATAAAGGCTCTGAGAAAATGCCCGGTCAATATCATGCGCAAATGAGAAAATCTTTAGAGACGGTGCGCGATGAGCTTATTCGCCTTGATGTTGAATTCAAGAGACAATTTGCTTCCAGTAAAGGACAGACACCTGAAGACAGTGCTGCGGTATTTGACGGACAAGTTAGACGCGAATTTAGCAATAGCCCCGAGACTTCCAAACTTTCTATTCAATCACCTCTTTATAACGATCCGCATTGGGATCGGTATCGTAATAGTTATATGCAGGATGATACATATACGCCTAAGTATTATCCTGATCGTGATCTGGAGGTTGTTCGGTATCTGCATGTTGATGAACAGGGAAAGGCGACAGCGCGCAACGGGGCATTCCGTATGCAAGTGTTTGGTCAGTTATTTTGGGTACAGTTTTCTGATCTGAACGGCGAGAAAACCGAAGTTTTCAAGAAAGTCGAGCGTGACGGGTTTATGGTTCTCAAAATGTCACAAGTTGAGGCGCGTATGGTTCTCGAAGCAGCTCGTAAAAAGTTTGGGAAAGAAGTTGGTGCTCATGCTTTGTTTGAGCGTCTGGGGAAAGCTGCCGACAGGCTGGAAAAGACCACAGATCTTATAAAAACCAATATCATAGATTTTGATAGGGTCATTAAACTAAAAATTTTTAATAATAATGCAGGAGACATTTTTGGGGATGTAAGCGCAGGAAGACGAATAATGCACTTGTCTCGTAGTTTTGCCTCAGCGGCGGGTGGCATTACCCAATTGCCTAAGAAATCCGATTTATACAAAGGTTTTACCAAAACATTCGATCCGCAGGGGCAGAATTCATCAGGTCAAACCGCTGGCCAAACCACAGGTCAGACCACTGGTCAAGCCACGGGCCAAACAACTGGGTTGCAGGGACAATCTCACGATAATCCGTAACTCTATCATTTCAAATTGGGCGGAAATAAAAATGGGGCAGTTCTGTTGCTAGGCCGCCCCGCGCCCCACCCTTAGCCGTAGCCTCGGGGATTATGTAGCTTCATCGGTGCAATTAAGCAGCGATTTTTTCACCAGCTTCAACGAAAACGTTGTCGTTAGCTGCTACGGTAGATACGTTATCATTTGCATCTATAAAATTTGGACGGATACGACCGTACCTCAAACGGATGCAGACTTTATCTTTACTACGCGTGTCGATCCTGTTTCGGCCCCATCATATATAACCCCATCTCTGAAAGACCTAAGACTTCCGCTTCGCGGGCGTATCTTCGCGATTGAAAGGGGGTTCCATATGGTGGAGCCGCCGGGCACTGCCCCCGGGTCCACGACGCTTATTCCACAAAGCGTTTAGCATCATAGTCGGGCGAACCCGACATCCTTATTATAGGCGAAGCCTTTGGGATTTTCAAGGTTGTCGAGTGATCTTACCTGATGGTGCGGTTTGCGGTGCTACGTCTTGTTTTTCATTTAGCTGCAACAAAGAACGTATTTGGGCAAATGGGACGGAGGGCTCACCAAAAATGTCGATTTTTACCATGTGAGTTACGTCATCCAGATGTTTTAGGTAATCCACGCGCTCATTATCAAACACAATGTCAGCATATTCATCGCCAATATCAAATTTGCTTTTCAGTAGTAAACTTTTGGGGATTTCGAGATTTAAGTCTGCGCATACGGCTTGGAGCGTGGCTTCTGCGCTCTCTAGATACCCGTTGGTCGCGAGTATTACGTTATGTCCGTCATTTGCCGCATCAAACAGGAGCTTTATGAGTTCCTGATTGGGAGTGCAATGTGCATCTAAGCTATATATCGTCCCCTGAATATCCGAGACAATCGTATATGCTAATCCGCAAGCAGGTGTTTTCTTCGGTGTCTGAGCGGGCTGTGCCGGAGCCGCACTTTTTTCCCATGCGGTTACAGGCTGAGCTTGCTGTGGTTTCGCAGGGGATAGTATCTCGGATGGGGTGATGTCCTCACCGCCGAATATCTTTTTTAGCCAGCCAAAATCCATGTTTCAATTCCCTAGACTTATTTACATAATCTTAAGGAGGATAGTTATTTTTGTGGACATTTACAAGCTTTTTCTAGAGGTAGTGGCAAAAAAAACTATAGAGTTACTTATATCTAATGAGTTTTGGAGGGTTATATGCAGCAATATCACGATTTTCTGCGCCATGTTCTGGCGAACGGTGTCCGTAAAGAGGACCGTACCGGAACAGGTACAATTTCCGTGTTCGGGTATCAGATGCGTTTTAACCTCGAAGATGGATTTCCTCTGCTCACCACCAAGAAGGTTCATTTGAAATCCATTATTCACGAGCTATTGTGGTTTCTGAACGGGGACACCAATATTAAATACCTGAACGATCACGGCGTCACCATCTGGGACGAATGGGCTGACGAGAACGGTAACCTTGGCCCTGTGTACGGGTCACAATGGCGGTCATGGCCCGCACCGAACGGCGAAAAGATCGACCAGATCACTAACCTCATCAATATGATTAAAAATAATCCTGACTCGCGCCGCCTTGTTGTCTCAGCTTGGAATCCAGCTGAGATCGAAAATATGGCTTTGCCGCCGTGCCATTGCCTGTTTCAGTTTTATGTGGCAAACGGACGTTTGTCTTGCCAGCTTTATCAACGCTCTGCTGATATTTTCCTCGGCGTCCCTTTCAATATCGCGTCTTATGCCATGTTGACTATGATGATTGCCCAAGTCTGCGGTCTCAAGCCCGGTGACTTCGTACATACATTTGGAGATGCCCATATCTATTCAAACCATATCGAGCAAGTGAACCTGCAGCTCTCGCGTGAGCCACGTAAGTTGCCCGAGATGCATCTCAACCCGCATGTTACCGATCTCTTTGACTTCAAGTTCGAAGATTTCGAGCTTGTGGGGTATGATCCGCATCCTCTCATCAAAGCCCCCATTGCGGTGTAGTTTTTCGTCTTTTGGGCTGCGAAGTCCCTTCGTTTGCGCTTCCGGTGCTCACGTACCTTAATGTACGCTGCGCTCCGGTTCTCACCGAAGCGGTTTCTCGCCTCAAAATCCATTGAACTATTTAACTGCGCTGCGGGTCTTCGGATGACGCCTTTTTCGACTCAAATATCTCTGAATTAAGTTCTTCGTCTTTTGGGCTGCGAAGCCCTTAATATTTGGGCTTCTCGGGGAATGTGGACATGGTTTTGAAAGAATTTTTATTCTTTTCTTGCTTTTTCATAAGTTGATAGGTATGCATGGGGCCTAAATTTTTTGGGGTAGCCGTGCAAAGACCAGATCCAGAGCTTGTGAAGAAAAGTGCTGAAATCGCAAACCGCGAAGCTATGCGCTATTTGTCATCCCAGATTACACGCCATTTGTCATTGCGTTTTCAAGGGCCTCCTCTACCGCAAACCAAGAGGCGTACTCCTGATTTGAGTAAAGACTTTCTGGAGACACAAGTTCTTACCGGTTTCTTTAAGACATCTTACAAAGATCAATTGGCGAGGAAATTTGCTCCCGATGATGTGAATTTTATTTTGCGCGTCGGTAGAAAGTTTCCGCGTGTGCGTTTGGGCTTTGCCTACTTTTCATTGCTTGCTGTTGATGATTGCCCTGAAGAGGCAATGCATCTTTGCGAACTGCAAGGACGAACAGGATATGCCCGTACAAGCATCCCGACCAAAATGATTCAAGTTGTCGCTGACCATCAAGAAGGTACTGAGAGATTGGCGAATATGCTCTTCAGTGACGATCCTGAATTTGAAGATATTGTTCTGGCCTGTCGTTACCATGACGTTGCTGAAGCAATTACGGGAGACTTCTCCAAATATTGCGACATTTCTCCACGTGATCGGAAACGTATTGAGAAATTGGCATTTGAATTGATTTCTCCAGAGAACGCTCCGAACCTCAGTCAACAGGCTAAAGACATCAGACGATGCTATGAGCTGACATGCGGCACTGATCCCGCGCATAAAGAAGTTCGTGCCAAGTTCAAGGATTGCGATGCCTTGGAAATGCCGATGGAAGTTGCGTTTCTGATGACGCAAAAACTTTCGGTGAATCGCGTACAGTTGATGGATGAATTAGAACCGTTCTGGAAGTCTGCCGAGTCAGCCCTTCAATATTCCCGCTCAAAGAATTTTTTCAAAGTTCTTGAGCAGGCCAGATACCGCACGGATTTAAAACCGGAAAGTTATGATGATATTGTCAATATTGCTGTCGAATATATGCGCGGCTGTGAGGCGGGTTTTATAGATTCCGGTATGGAGCAAGACTCTGTTGTCGAGAAGGGTTCACCTCGTACCAGTGGTGCAGGTTCTATTTCCCAAAGTGTTGTGCAATTTCCCATGAGAAAGCCGTAAGGCTTTCTCTTCGTTTTTACTCTAAATTAAAGTCTTATTCCCAAGTGGTATGCCAGCGCAGGCAAGATCTGTGTGTCTGGATGTTTTTCCCATCCCGCGCAATTCATAAAGGCCAAAGTTGCAGATGGATTGTTGACGATCACACGCACATCTTCCTCTTCACCCATTGCCGCACATCTGAAGGCCAGTGACGGTGCTTTCGTATTGAGCGGATTCCAGTTCATATAGGCTCTATCAACATTTTTAACGAGCGCGGGAAGAGCTTTATCGAAGAGGGGTCTTTTTTCTGTCACATGATTTTCAGGCAAGAGGAAAGAAACGCCCCCTGTGTGTTCTAAATAAGAAAAACGGTTTTCAGGTTTGTTTCTTTTGAGACAGATTCCAACGGGAGCTGCAAAGCCGTGAAATTCCGTGCTGTATTTTTTCTGTTCTGCTTGTTTAATCAGATCAAGAATGAATGGGGATGTTGCCGTTCCCACTAAGAGAAGATTATATCCTTCATCCAGTGCCTTTTTGGTGGCTTGTTGTGAAATCCAGTTAGAGGCGGCGCGCCATTTTTCGTAGGCAACTTCCGGCCCTTCTTCCAAATAGTCCCGTTGGTATCCCGGAATTGCAAATAGGCAATTGTCGTTTACGTCTACGCGAACGAAGTCTCTATGCATTCTTTCGAATTGGTAGGCAAAAGCCGATTTTCCTGCTCCCGGGTATCCGCCTGTAAGCGCGAGTCTCTTGTCATTTCCTTTGGCAGGTTTCTTGCCGAAGAATAAAGAATTGAGGACTGCTTGAATCTGAAGGATTTCGCCCTTTGTATAGGCGGCAAGATCTCCGTCGATGTGAAGCGTTTGGCTGCTCATAGTGACTCCTGTTATGTTAATTTAGGCGTTATAGGCGCGTTGGATAAAATTTGCAAATAAAATGGATTTTTGCGCATGCGTTATGATACGATTCGTATCAAGGATCGGATTTCTCTGATTCGCAGTTCACGTCCCACCTGACCGTCTCTTCTACGGAGTTCTATTTGGTTCTGGATATTCGGCTATATCAAACTTTGCGGCGAGAAGATTTCTTGTCGGATCATTTCGGTCTCGGTGGATCGGTCACAAATGCACACTTCATTTCTGTTACCCGTTTGACACGCGTCAAGCGGGTTTCATCTTTTTAACCCCTCCAGAAAGGACCTCGCCATGTCTCGTATGACTTCCAAAACATCCGGTAAAAACGGAAAATCCCGCAAGTCCCAAATCGAACGCGCCAAGGTACATAATCACGGTAATGTTGTTCATACCGTTTTTGATGATCTGGACTGGCATCCGTTAGACACAGAGATTGATAATAGTCGTGATAAATCCTATATGCGCACTATCAAACCACGTTCCGACGGTCAACGTGCCTTGATGGAAGCCATCAAAGAAAAGAATTTGACGCTGGCTATGGGACCTGCCGGAACAGGTAAAACCTATCTGGCAATCTCTGCGGCTGTTGAAGCTTTGGAAGCGGGCGAGGTTGAGCGGATTATTCTGTCACGTCCTGCTATGGAAGCCGGAGAATCTCTCGGGTATCTGCCGGGAGATATGCATGAGAAAATGGCTCCGTATTTACGGCCTCTTTATGATGCGCTTGGAGATCGCTTAGGAGGTAAGCGTGTGCGTCAGTTGCTTGAAGACGGGACAATCGAGATTGCGCCTGTCGGATTTATGCGCGGGCGGACACTCAATAATGCCTTTATCGTGATTGATGAAGCACAGAACTGTACTTACGCCCAACTCAAGATGCTGTTATCCCGTTTAGGATGGCATTCCACGATGGTGGTTACAGGTGACCCTGACCAGAGTGACTTGTTGGACGGAATGTCAGGTCTTGCCGATATTTCCAAACGATTGTCTCAATTGCCGAATGTATCTGTGATCTCTTTGAAATCGGAAGATATTGTGCGCCACCCGTTGGTTGCCGAAATGCTCGACGTTTTGTAGTACCCCCTCCATTAGACCTTCCCCGGCAATGAAAATTGTCGGGGATTTTCTTTATGCTATGCGTTTTTATTGACAAAGAAATGCATATATGTCATACACTTAGTATATTCACAAATTTTATTTTGTAAGTTAGAAAGTTTACATGATTTCTCTTCCAAAAAAATCGGGCTTGGCCTGTAGCGGCGTCGTTGCTGCATCTGTATTGGCGGCTGCTTTTATGACCCATTCTAATATTCCTGATGCGGTTCCTGCCGCTGCATCGGATGTGACCGCACCGCAAGTTGAAAAAGGTCCTAAAGTCGCTCCGCAGGCTCCGGACAAAGACGATCAGAAATCTGCATATAATATTTTTCTGGGTATTATGCGTAACGTCAACTTCCCGTTGTCGTATAAGTAATTTTTTTGAGATTATTTCGGCGTATTTCTCTTTCTCGGGTCGTGACTTTTATAGCTATTCGGCCTAAGTTGCCTTCATGAGCCCTGCATCCCGTTTGAAACGTTTTTTTGTTCTGGCCCTGATCGGTTTCGCGATCGGTGCCTTGATTGCATATTTGTCTGTTCGTTCCGAGCAAGCGTCTACTTCCGAAGCTGGTGAGACGTCAAGTGTGTCCATGCCGTTGGTTGCAACCGGAATGGGGTCGCATTTCTCCCTGATTGATCAAAACGGTGTTGCGCGCACGCAAGCCGATTACGCAGATAAATATAAGCTGGTTTATTTCGGCTTTACATACTGCCCTGCGATTTGTCCGACCGAGTTGTCCAAAATGGCCGAAGCGTATCTTGCCCTCCCTATGGAAGTGCAACAACATCTGCAACCAATATTCATCACTGTTGATCCTGAACGTGATACGCCTGATGTTATGAAAGGATATGTGTCCTTGTTCATGCCGCAATTGATTGGTTTGACCGGATCAATTGATCAAGTTGAAGAGGCCAAGAAGTCGTTTAAAGTCTATGCTGCGAAAGTGCCTGATGAAAATGATCCGGAAAGCTACACGATGGATCACACGTCCTTGATCTATTTTCTGTCGCCAGAAAACGAGCCTTTGGCTTTTTTCAAGACGGGAGACTCTTCTGATGTCTTGAAAGAACGGATTCTTTCCGTAATGTCGATAAAATCCGAGTAAGTGATTCTATTTGTGTCGTTTTTCTCTTTCATGACGGTTTTCTTAAGCTCTCATTAACTCCCTTCGCGTATCGGTGAATCTGTAGATTTTTTTAATTTCTTAAGGTTTCTCGTGCGTCAACTTTTTCTAGCTATTCTTCTAGGATTGTTCTTTATCGTTGCTGCTTCGCATAGTAGTAACGCTCAGAGTCCTGATATTATCTACTTGGGAGATATTCCCGGTGGGTCAACTTATAGTATCGCTTTAGGTATTAGTAGCGACGGAACTGCTGTTGTCGGAGCTAGTGAAGATGCATTTGGTCTAGAATCTTTTTATTGGTCATCCGGATCGGGGATGATCAATTTGGGGGATTTTGCCGGCGGCGCAGTTACAAGCAATGCTACAGGAGTTTCTGCTGACGGAAGTATGATTGTGGGATTTGGACATAATGGAAATTATGCATCGTATTCCTGGACCAGTGGCACAGGCATGGTCAATATGGGAGACTTACCGGGAGGCTCTTCATTTAGTCGAGCCAATGATGTTAATGCAGACGGATCAGTTATTGTAGGACGCAGCAATTCAGTTAACGGGAATGAAGCCTATCGATGGACATCAGGTGGCGGGATGGTCGGTCTCGGCGATTTGGCAGGTGGAGGTTTTGGTAGCTGGGCAGAAGCCGTTACAGCAGACGGATCAGTTGTTGTCGGGTATGGTGAATCAGCAAGCGGTATCGAAGCCATACGTTGGACAAGTGGTACAGGGATGGTCGGTCTCGGCGATTTGGCAGGTGGAGCTTATTTTAGCTCAGCGCTTGATGTTAGTGATGATGGGACTATCGTTGTCGGACGTGGCTCTTCTGCATCAGGTATAGAGGCGTTCCGTTGGACCAGTGGCACAGGTATGGTTGGTCTCGGCGATTTAGCGGGCGGTAGCTTTGCAAGTGTTGCTAACGCTATCAGTGGAGACGGAGAAGTTATTGTCGGGTATGGGAATACTGCTTTAGGTCAAGCCGCTATGATCTGGGATCAAATAAACGGTATGCGGGAATTGGCAATTGTACTTACTGATTTAGGTGTTGATCTGACAGGATGGACACTCAATACGGCAACCGGCATTAGCGATGATCAAGAGCATATTTCAGGAACTGGAAATTACCTTGGAAATACATCTGCTTTTTTGGCGATCCTAACAAATTCAATATCCGGTGTGACGACGGTTGACGCATTGGCTGAATCATTAGGGGAGGCTCAAGTCTCTCATCAACAAGCCATTTCACAAAACGGGATTTATACATCGCGCGGTTTGTTTTTAGCACGGAATGCGCTGTCCTATTTTCCGAAGGTGGTCGCGCCTCAACAAAAAGTTCAAAGCTTGTCTTTACCGTCACGTATTGAGCCTGCGGCAGGAGATGACGGCGAGACTTATCTGTCTTATGATCAGGGATATTTTTCTCCAGAGAAATGGGCATTTTATTCGCTGGGGTCTTTTGCGATGGGCCAAGAAAATA
>QKCR01000087.1 GCA_003245575.1 Alphaproteobacteria bacterium
CCGATTCCATATGTACGGTAAATTTCTCGTAACTTGGACGGAATTTTTAAAAACCGATTATTTCTTATTCTAATTACACTCGCTAAGGATCCGCAATCAATTAGTCGAAGCATTATACAGTTTTCGATATCTGATGTATTTGTATTATAAGGTTTTTTATTTTATAAATTTATAGCAAGCTTGTTGATCTCCACGAAATTGAGATATCTGCAATAAGTTCCTAATATCAAGCTTCTGAATTTTCTGTGATATCGTAATACCATATCACATCTCAGGCACGAGTTTTATTTCGTTCATAAACACTGTCTTTGACAAATCCAATTAATCTCAATATATCTGTATTGTACCCCGGTTGCCATTTTTGTTGGATAATATTTCAATGTAATGCTATCCAGAAATGAATAATAATTTAACTGGAAAAAGAAAAGAACACGTTCTTAAAAGGAGAAACAAGTTGAAAAAATTATTTATTATCTGCTGTCTGTTAGGAATGTTCTTAATGATCAGCCAAGTCCATGCCAAATCACTTGAAAAACCGAAATATGCTGCCGACGTGCCCGAATTGATCAAGACCCCGTATGTTGTTGAAACAAAACGGCTTGGGACACTGAAATTCTTTGACGGTCTGCCAGATGATGCTACCGTCAAGAAGGTTTACGACAATCTTGACTTTTCTCGGGGTGTTGAAGTCTTTCTGAACGGCATGCCGGCCGCTTCCGTCTATGCACTGCTTGAGGGTTTCAAGGAAGCTGGCATGAAGCCAGGAGAACTCGGGGTATTCGAGGATCTCATGGATGCACGCTCCTTGTTCCTCACTCCGAACTCGACCACGATGTACTGCATGACCGAAATCAACGTGAAGAAAGGCCCGGTCGTCGTCCAGGTTCCGTCTGGCGTGCTTGGCCCTGTAGATGATGCTTACTTTCGCTTTGTGACCGATGTCGGTATGACTGGTCCCGACAAGGGGAAGGGAGGAAAGTACCTATTCGTTCACCGAGACTACAATGAGACGGTTCCCAAAGGCTATTTCGTCGTGAAGACGCCCACCTACCGGAACCTGATGTTCTTCCGTGCTTTCGTAAAGGACGGTGATCTGAAAGGTACGACCGCTGCAGTGAAAGCTGGTTTTCGCATGTATCCACTCGCGCAGGTCAGCAACCCACCAGAGCAGGTTTTTCATGACCTCTCCGGTAAGAAGTTCAATACCATTCACGCGAACGATTTCCATTTCTTTGAAGAACTGAATGCCGTCATCCAGTATGAACCAGCAGACGCCTTCAACCCGGAACTGGTAGGGCAGTGGGCCGCCATTGGGATTAAAAAAGGACAGCCGTTCAAACCTGATGCACGAATGAAAAAGATTCTGACCGATGCGGTTGCTGTTGGAAATGCCACCGCAAGGGCGATCACTTTTAGGCCCAGAAAAAAGAGTGTCTATTTCTATCCTGATCGTCAGTGGTACTCACCGTTTGCTGGCGGTAGTCATGAGTTTATAAATAATGGCGAGCTCATGCTCGATGACCGTATCATGTTCCATTACTACGCCACCGGCATCACACCCGCAATGGCCATGCCAAAAGTCGGTAGCGGTTCAGCCTACGAGCTCACTGCACATGATTCTGAAGGTCGCTATCTGGATGGTGGGAAGACTTACAAGATCACCTTGCCGGGACCTGTGCCCGCAAACAATTTCTGGTCATTCATGGTCTACGATAACCAGACGCGATCCATGCTTGAAACCGATCAGAAGTCTGCTGGATTGGACAGCCTCAATCCAACTGTGAAGCCGAATGCTGACGGCTCCTACACTATGTGGTTTGGACCCAAGCCACCAAAAGGACATGAAGGAAATTGGATTCAGACCATACCGAGGAAAAGCTTCAATGTGTTGCTTCGTCTATATGGACCGGAGCAACCCTGGTTCGACAAGACCTGGGAACCTGGTGATTTTGAGCTCGTAAAATAGATCCATCAAATGGTTTTAGCAGTAGGCGCAACCGCGCCTCTGCTGAAACTGAGCATTAGATCTCAGATAACTCCAACTTATCTTGGACTTGTGATACCTGGTACCATTCCAAGAGGTAGATATTGGGGAGGCGAGCGAGTCTTTTAAGTAAGCTCGTGGAGCCTTCTATACTCTACCCTCGGGGTTTTCAAGTCTTAAATTCCCCCAAGTTAGCTATTCCAAAAAACAAAAAGGTGAAGCTCCCCTGTTTAATGAGCCATCGGGTTTTCACCTGTGGCATAATTTATGGGCAGTCTGCAATGAAGCAGCTGCAGAAACTAAAGGAGCTCCACCCATGAAAAAACGAAACATTTATCAGAACCAAAGTCAAGAACTACTTTCTCTTTTTGAATCAGCTGGAAGCAGCGCAAAAGTGATGTGCATTCCCATGGATTATGCCAAAAAGGATCATTTGGTCATGTTTTGCAACGGGCACGGCGATATTCTTCGCAAGCCGTTTTCTGTAAAGAACACTCCGGAAGGCATCGAGTATTTAGTTGACCAAATGATGCGTTCCTGCTGCCGTCGCGGCATCAAAAAGGAGCACGTTTTTTTGGGCGGTGAGGATGCCAATTCATTTGCGGAGAATTTTGTCAGCACGCTACGTGTTAAAGGATGGCTGGTTGCCGGTGTTAATGCCCATGATGCTAAAAAGCAGCGAGTGAATTTGCAAGCCAGCACGGACCGGATCGACTTAATGGGTATTGCGACCATGCTTTTGAATTGCCGGGCAAACTGTTGTCCTTCTGCGTCGGGCATATATCGCAATTTACGCACCCTTGTTCGTCATCGGCGCAAGCTTGTTGTGATGTTGACAGAAGTGAAAAACCGAACTCATGGAATTGTAGATCGTCTTTTCCCCGGCTTTCTCAACGAGAATAAAAGCGGCATCATCCCGTTTACACAAAGCTCATTGTACTTGATGGAAAATCGCTTCAGCCCGAAACAGATTCGTCGTCGCAGACGTCAAAAGCTTATTGAAATTCTGAAGCGCTTTGGCACTTCCAAGGCCCAAGAGACGGCTTTGAAGCTTCAGCAATATGCTGCAAAGGTTCTTCATACACCGGAGGAGTATATCGATACGTTGCAAATTTCTCTGGCTCAACATGTGAAGCACGTAAGATGTCTCAAAGAGAGCATTGTTCAGCTGGAAAAGGAAATTGCCGTGAACCTGGCACAAACTCAGGGCGCGTTTCTAACCAGTGTCCGAGGGATTGGTATTGTTCTGGCAGCCGGAGTAAGTGCTGAAATCGGAGATCCCTATGAGCAGAAATCGTTAAATAATGTGATTTCCTATTCAGGTATCATCCCTCGAGTCAAACAAACCGGCGGTGTCGATGGCAAAACGTATACCGGTCACGTTGCCAAGCGCTGCAACCGTATTTTAAAAGATTATGTTGTCAAATCGGCTTATCATCTGGGGTTATCCGGCCCGGAGGATTTGATGGCCGATTACAAACGTCGCGATGCCTCGGGACAGCATGCTGACTTTGGTATGGGCCGCCGTTATTTGCGTATGGCCATGAGCTTGATGAGAACATCGCAGGTTTATTTGCCGCCCAGGCTCCGAAGAGCGGATACGATACCGGGAGAACGGGCTGGATACTATTTGATGAGCTGGCCTTTTTTACGAGATAAATGGAAAAAAGCCGGGGCACTTGAAGCTGCCTTTGCCAAAGATAGGCCTTTGGGGCTATGGCGACAGATCGTACAAAAGTTATATGATATAAAACTCAAATTATAAGCCCGACTCGACTGGGCTTAACCTTTACGGTTAAAGATTTTCGTGGTTTTGGCGGACAGGATGGCTACGTGATACCTGTCGCAGTGCTTCACAAATCAATGGATGTCATTGACGGCTCATTGCAGAGCGCCTCACCCTGTCCGCCCGAATTCCTTATTATGGCTTCAAGGTACTCTGATCCTGGAGACATC